>NZ_JAAKMV010000017.1:0-129222 GCF_049170575.1 Aeromonas sp. 604282
TATAGCTCAGCTGGGAGAGCGCTTGCATGGCATGCAAGAGGTCCGCGGTTCGATCCCGCGTAGCTCCACCAAATTCTTGTTACAAGAAGCAAAAAGGCCACCGCATCGCGGTGGCCTTTTTGTTTTCTCCACCATTTATTTTCTCCATACGTCTGTGCCTTTCATTTGTAACTCCAATGACCTGAATGAAAAAGCCCGCGAGTCTCGCGGGCTTTGTTTGCACTATTCAAATGCGACTGTGGTTAACGGCGACGTCGCCAGGCCAGTGGCAACAGGGCCAGAAGGCCGAGTCCCAATGCACCACCGCCTGAGGAGGTGTCCGGTTTGGTGGCATCGCTCTCCAGTCTCAGGTCGACGATGATGGGATCATGGTCAGAGGCACTGAAGGGGTTGTCAGACTTGAGCAGTGTGCCGGTGTACTGGCTGCCGTATTCGAACAGATTGCTCTCGAAGGAGTTGATGTGCCAGTCGGCGACACCTGCCACCTTGCTAGCCAGCGCCGGGTTGGCGAGTGCGTAGTCCAGGGTGCCCAGCTCCCCGTCGTAGCTGTAGGAGATGGCTTTCTCCTTGTTGAATTTGACGTTGAGATCGATCAGGCCGTAGCTGCGAGTCACTTCGCGACCGAGCTGTTCATAGGACTGATCACCGATAAAGGTGTGAGAGGCCGATAAGATCTTCCGTTCGCTGGTGGCCGGGTTGTAGTCGGTCAGCACCCGGATCGGATCTTCCTTGGCGTAGGAGTTGAAGTCGCCCACCAGCAGCACCTGGCCCGGCAGTTTGCTGACTGCCTCACCCAGCACCTTTGCGGCTGAGACCCGGAACTCGGTGCACTTGCCCTGCAGGTCGGCCGGTTCTGTCTTGCCATCGCCATTTTCGTAGCAGCCTGACCCCTTGGATTTGAGGTGGTTGACCACCAGTGTCAGCGGCTCCTTGCTCTTGGCGAGGGTGAAGGTCTGAACCAGCGAGTCGCGCTGACCGGCTGTCTTGGCCACACCACCAGTGATGTAGCGCTGCTCTGGCAGCTTGATAACGCTGGCATCTCCGCTGGGGGTGAGCAGGGCAGGACGGTAGATCATCGCCACCATGATAGCGTCACCGCCGAAGAACTTGCCATCGGTAAGGGCAGTGACCGGCAGACGTACATAGGCGTAGTGTTTGCTCGCATCCTTCTGCTGTTCGTTGAGGCGGGTCACCAGATTGTGGAGGGCCGAGTTATCCTCGAAGCCGTTGTTCTCCATCTCCATCAGGCCGAGCAGATCGGCATCCATTACTGTAATGGCATTGACGATCTTGGTGCGCTGTTTCTCGAACTCGGGCTGGCTCTTGGCACCCCGGTTGCAACCTTTGGTGCTGTCGGCATCCGCCTGATCCTTGCACAGGATATTAAGTGCACCGCCGATGCTGGAGTGACTGGTGAAGTAGTTAAGCACGTTGAAGCTGCCGATCCGCAGATCGCTGCCAGAGAGGCGAGCCGGTGCGTCTTGACGATCCTCTTCAGGGCTGCGCAGCAGGGCACCGGCAGTCAGGGTGACATCGCTCGGTACCACCAGACGGAAGGCATCCTTGTTGTAGACGATCACCCCTTCCAGCCCGGTCAGTTGATCACCGATACGCAGATAGCCCTGATCGGCATCCCAGCCCGAGAACCAGGGCAGTACGCCATCCGGCGCCTTGTAATCAGACTCGACTACCAGACGGTTGCTGCCATTTTTGGCAGCCAGAGCGACCGCTTCCGGACTGCTGGCAACATGGATCTGGGTCGGCTTGAGCAGCGGCGCCTTGTGTGAGAGTTCGACGTTGTTGCGATAAACCTTGTAGTCGAAACCGTAGTTGCGGGTCAGATGGAGATCGCTGCTGCTGTTGAGCCGTACCCGCATCCCTTCGTGGCGATTGAGCGCCTGTACCAGCGTCTCTCCTTCATTGACCTGCAATATGCTGGTTGGCACATTCAGCCCTTGTGCTGTGACCTGCAGGCGGGCTTTGTTGGATTCGAAGGTAGGCTTGAGCTGGGTGCCGCCGTAATACTCCTCGACTTTGGCTTCGAGGCAGAGTTCTGCCCCCGGTTTGATGTCGGCATAGTTGGTCGCAAACTCCTTGTCGTTCAGATAGACAAAGATGCCATCGGAGGTCTCCGGATTACCATCACCCACCGGGTCGGTCAGATAGAAACCCTTGGTCAGACTTTGGCCCAGCGCCGTCACGATACCGCGAACATTGAAGGTCCCGGGGCTTATTTTGCCGGTTACATTACCGTTTTTGTCGGCCACCGTGTCGGTCGCGAACTGGCTACCTGAGCCTGTTCCCTGAATGGTCGGGATCGGGGTGAGTTGCGCCGGATCGGTGGGACAGACGAAGGCGGCATGGGCGCCGGGTGCAGCGAGGGCCAGCCCCACAGCCAGAGACAGTAGGGTGCGAGTACCTTTCATAAGTGTTCCTTTTTTATTTTTGCCAGTGTTTCCATAGCCTTGGTCGCTGACCAAGGGCGCGCATTGTCACATTTTCGGCATATCGTACCAGTGAGCCAACGCACATTACCGGGATACAAATGAGCGCAATTCGGCGTTTTTTGACTTGGCTAACACTCTGAAATTACTGATGAAAAACTTACCAATGGGCGTGGTGGGAAATGTGATCCCGCTGGCAACCACATATTTTTCTTCGAGAATGAAGATTGAGACACTGCGGGTTGATTCCTATACTCGATTTGTTCCTCACGGAACCCAGGTAAAGGGCAAACCGGTCGAAATGCCGGGACGCAAAACCTCCGGTCTGCCGATCAGACGATGATCCAGATAGCGGGGTTTCCCCGGGTGAAGAGGCAGTGTGCGGCGAGTCCATGGCCGGTAGTCTCCCGTCTTTCACGCAGGTTGCGTTTGTGCTTTGCCTTGGTCACCAATGCCAAGACAAAACAAGGAAGATAACAATATGCAACAGTTCCTGAGGCCCAGCCGGCTTGCCGTGCTGGTGGCCATCGCTGCCATGCCCGCCTGGGCGCAGGCAGCTTATCCCGCCTACAAGGCCGGTACTGCCTACAAAGCCGGTGATATCGTCAGCAATGCCGGCGCCCTCTATGAATGCAAAGAGTTCCCCTACTCGGGCTGGTGCGGGGCATCACCCTATCACTATGAACCCGGTGTCGGGGTGGTCTGGGCGGATGCCTGGAAGCTCTACGGCGGCGAAGTGCCGCCACCTGCGCTCGGTGTGGCCGTCAGCTCACCGGCTACCGGTGCCAGTTTCAACGAAGGGGCCAGCGTGGCGCTAGCGGTGACCTTGAGTGGCCCGGTCACTGCGCTGGTCAAGGTCGAATACCTTGTCGACGGCAAGCTGGTCGCCACGGCCAGCGCCTCGCCCTGGGGGGCCAGCTGGAGTGCTGCGGGCCTTGGGGCGCACGCCCTGAAAGCGCGGGCGCTGGATAAGGATGGCAAGGTTCTGAGCGAAGCTGATTCGAGCTTCAACGTTGCCGCCGTGGTAGCGCCAGAGGCGCCCAAGGTGAGCATCAGCAGCCCGGCCAGCGGTGCCAAGGTGACCCTGGGTCGCAGCGTGGCGGTGAGCGGCAACGTCACCGATGCCAACAACGATGTGGCCAAAGTCGAGCTGTTTGTCGATGGCAAGAGGGTAGGAGAAGACAATGCCGCCCCCTGGCAGGTGAACTGGACGCCCGATGCCAAAGGCAGTGCCGCCCTCAAGCTGGTCGCCACTGACAAGAGCAATCTGAGCGGCGAGTCGGCGGCGGTGACCGTCACTGTCGAGGAGGCCGCGCTGCCGCCCACCGGTGGCAACCTCTCTTGTGACATTCGCCAGGTCTATCGCCCGGATGGCTACGAGTGCATGGGGGATGACCATGCCCGCCGGGTCATCGGCTACTTCACCTCCTGGCGCACCGGCAAGAACGGCTTGCCCGCCTATCTGGTGAGCGACATTCCGTGGAGCAAGATCACCCACATCAACTACGCCTTCGCGGCGGTGGACGAGCAGAGCCACACCATCAAGGTGGATGACTCGGCGACCAAGATGACCTGGGATGGCGTGCCGGGAGCCGAGATGGATCCGGAGTTCGCCTACAAGGGGCACTTCAACCTGCTGTCGAAGTTCAAGAAGCAGTATCCGGACGTGAAAACCCTGATCTCGGTCGGGGGCTGGGCCGATACGCGCGGCTTCTACACCGCCACCACCAAGGGCGACTGCTCGGTCAACACAGATGGCATCAATGCGCTTGCCACGTCGGCGGTGAGTTTTATCCGTCAGTACGGTTTTGACGGGGTCGATATCGACTACGAATACCCCACCTCCATGAAGGATGCGGGCAACCCCAACGACTTCCCGCTCTCCAACCAGTGCCGCAGCAAGCTGTTTGCCAACTACAAGGTGATGATGCAGACCCTGCGCAGCAAGCTGGATACGGCGGGCAGCGAGGATGGCCGCAAGTACATGCTGACCATCGCCTCGCCAGCTTCCGCCTATCTGCTGCGCGGCATGGAGAACTTCCAGGTCACCCAGTATCTCGACTATGTCAACCTGATGACCTACGACTTCCACGGTGCCTGGAACCACTTTGTCGGCCACAACGCCGCCCTGTTTGACAACAAGGCTGACGCCGAGCTGGCGCAGTGGGGCGTTTACACCCAGAAAGAGTTTGGTGGCATCGGTTACCTCAACGCAGCCTGGTCGGCTCACTACTTCCGTGGTGCACTGGCGGCCGGCAAGATCAACGTGGGTGTGCCTTACTACACCCGTGGCTGGCAAGGGGTCAGCGGTGGCACGCACGGTCTGGGTGGCAAGGCAGCACTGCCGAGCCAGAGCGATTGTCAGCCGGGTACCGGTGGCGGCACCATTCCGTGCGGCAACGGGGCGGTCGGCATCGACAACATCTGGCACGATCTGGACAAGAACGGCAAGGAGATCGGCGGTGGCGCCATCCCCATGTGGCATGCCAAGAACCTGGAACACGCAGCCGACTTGGGGATCACCACCATGCCGAGCTACGGTCAGGCCTGGGGTCTGGATCCCAACAACCCGGCGCACGTGATGCAGGGCAAGTATGTCCGCTACTACGACGACAAGGCCCATGCCCCCTGGTTGTGGAACGAGGAGAAGAAGGTGTTCCTCTCCACCGAGGATGAGGAGTCCATGGGTCACAAGCTGGACTACATCGTCAATCGTGGTCTGGGTGGTGTGATGTTCTGGGAGATGGCGGGTGACTATGCCTACGATCCGGTGAAAAAAGAGTACGGTATGGGGGATACCCTGACCACGCTCGCCTACGACAAGTTCGCCAAGGCGACCAAGTACAACACCAAGCAGAACGATCTGGCTGCGCCAACTGCCCAGCTCGACATCGCGGTGAGCCTCTCCGGCTTCAAGGAAGGGGATTCCAACTACCCGATCAACCCGACCCTGAAGCTCACCAACAACTCGACCCAGACCATTCCGGGCGGCACTCGCATCGAGTTTCTGGTACCCACCTCTACCTCCGACACCATCACTGACCAGAGCGGGGTGGGGCTGAAAGTGGTGGAGAGCGGTGGCAACCAGAACTCTGACGGGATTGCCAACGAGAAGGATTTCCACAAGGTGGCTCTGACGCTGCCGACCTGGAAAGCCTGGACGCCGGGCAGCGATGTGGAAGTGGCGATGACCTACTATCTGCCGGCAGCCGGTGTGCCGAGTGGCATCCGCATCATCAGCGGCAGCCAGACTGCGGGTCTCAAGGCCGAGTTCCCGACCCTGCCGGAGGCCGTACTGGGTTCGGGCGGTGGTGAGGGCGGTGCGACCTGCAGCAGCCAGAACATCAATCCGGCGGCCTACAAGGCTTACCCGACCTGGCCGCAAGGGGATCATGCCAACGCTGGCGATCGCATCACTCACAACAAGGTGGTGTGGCAGGCCAACTGGTGGACCAGCAGTGAACCCAAGGCCACCGATGGCAGCTGGAAGTCTGTATGTAGTTATTGATTTTGAAATCAATGAGATAAGTGAGGCTTCGGCCTCACTTTTTTTATCTGGGTGGTTGCTCTGGTTGAAAATGCGCCTGCCTTTCCTGGCTGGCTGCCTCTATACTAGAGTCGATTAATAATCAGATGGATATCAGCGTATGGCGAGTATATTGGATTCCGTTGATCAACGAACTCAACTGGTAGGGGAAAACCGCCTTGAGTTGTTGATGTTTCGTCTCGGCACCCGCCAGATGTTCGCCATCAACGTCTTCAAGGTGCGGGAAGTGGTCAAATTACCTCATCTCAGCAAGATGCCCGGCTCCCATCACAACATCAGCGGGGTGGCCAATATCCGTGGTACCTCTATTCCGGTGATCAACTTGCGCAGCGCTATCGGTATGCGCCCCATGCCCATCGACAGCGAGTCCAACCTCATCATCACCGAATACAACCGTACCATTCAGGGCTTTCTGGTGGGGCAGGTGGCCAATATCGTCAACATGACCTGGAAGGATATCCTGCCACCGCCGCGCTCTGCGGGGCGTGCCAACTACCTCACCGCCATCACCCGCATCCCGGAAGACGGGGTCGATCAGATCGTCGAGATCATCGACGTGGAGAAGGTGCTGGCGGAGATCATCACCTATGACATCCGCATCTCCGAAGAGGTGCTGGATCGGGAGATCCTGCCGGAAATGCATGGTCGCAAGGTGCTGATTGTCGATGACTCCAGTACAGCCCGTACCCAGGTGCGTGAGACCCTTGGTCAGCTGGGGCTGGAAGTGATCGAGTGCCAGGATGGCTTGCAGGCGCTGACCCTGCTCAAGGGATGGTGCGATGCAGGCAAGAAGGTGACCAACGAGATCCTGTTGATGATCACCGATGCCGAGATGCCCGAGATGGACGGCTACCGGCTGACCCACGAGGTGCGCAGTGATCCGCGCATGTCCGATCTCTTTATAACCCTCAATACCTCCCTGAGCGGCAACTTCAACGAAGCCATGGTCAAGAAGGTGGGCTGTGACCGCTTTATCTCCAAGTTCCAGCCTGACCTGCTGGTAGGCGTTGCGCAGGAGCGGCTGCGTCAGGTGCTGGGAACCTGACCGATACCAACCCGCTAGTCAGCCATACCAATGAGAAGCTCGGGAGATGCCATTCGCTGGTAACTCCCTTGCTCCGTTATTCCAATACTGCCAAATCCCCATTCTGGATGTTGAACGGTGAATATTTGTTCTGGCTGCTGATAATGGCGCCATCGTCGAATACCTGCACCACCTCGAACAGACCGTCGGCCGGGTTGCGCATCATGCGCGACTTGCCGTAAGGGTCGATGAAGTCGGCATTGTGCTGGATGCGAAACTGGTCGCCGAGCTTGACGCCGTTGCGCCGTCCCAGATTTATGTAAGGGCCGCGTTCGTTCTGGCCGACCACTCGGGCGGTGACCGGGGCGCAGGTAAGCTGGGCCACCAGATCCTGAGCGGCTTGCTGCAACTGGTAGTTGACCTCCTGGCCGTAGCTCGATTGCCAGAACTGGCCGCTGCTGCTGCCCACCTGATCCCGCTTGCCAAAGGTCCAGGTGGCGCGCCCTTCGTAGACCTTGCGGTTGATCAGGCTGCCGTTGATGCCGTCGAACAGGTAGAGCTGCATGCGAAAGTTGCGCACGGGATCCTCATACCAGCTGGTCAGCTGGTTGCCCTGTGGCTCGATGGAGAGATCATCGATGCTGCCGAGTACCAGATACTGGCTGTCGGTGCGCAGGCTAAGCGCCTTGATCTCTTCGAGGGCGCTGCGATCTCCCTGTTGCAGGTGGAGCGGATCAATGCGCAGGTTTTCATCCAGCCACTGGCGCACCGCGACCCCTTGCGGTGCGTTGGCGAGGGTTTCGAACAGCCGGCGCGAGAGATTTTCCGGCATGTCGTCCATTGCGCCATAGCTGGCCTGATCGGGGTAGCGCAGGCGTAGCCTGACCAATGTCAAATCCTTGGCGAAGTGCTGGGTCTGGCAGATCTGGCGCTCGGCCTGAATGTCGGCCACTAGCGTGATATACATGCGACCGTTGCGCACCTCTTCCCGCTTGAGCCGGTACTGGCGAATGTCGCCGCCGGAGCGGATCTGGATCTGCTCGGATCGCAGGCTGCCATTTTCCAGACGCTGGACGCTGGAAACGGCCGCGCCGCTAGCCAGCAGCGCCTGACGCAGGGCATCGCGGGTCGCCTGCTCGCGGGCATAGACCTCATCGCCCCCCAGAATGGCGGCGCTGCCCTGCGCTTCGATAAGCTCGGCGCGGGCGCTCAGGCTGGCCAGCAGCAGGGTCAACAGCAGCGGTAATTTCATAACAGATACCTTGATTAGGCGACTCGCAGCCCCTTCTCTTGAAGAGGGCATGGCGGGCCGACATGGATCACACCAGTTGTTCGATGACGTTTTTCTGACCATCCGCCAGAGATTGGCTCAACAGCGAAGCTTTCAGCAAGAATCATGCCTCATTCCCGGCTCAAGGTTTGTCCGGCGCGTCCGATAATAAGTCAGGTGCAGATACAGGAAAGGTATCCATGAACAAACTCATCACGGCGTTGGCGCTCGCCCTGGCATTGACCGGGTGCGGCTCCGACCCTATCAATCGGGATCAGGGTGACCCCCGCCAGGCGGCGCAGGGGATGGAGCTCAACTGGCTGGTGGCGCGTATGACCGATCAGCTGATGGAGCGCAAATCGCTGACCACCCTGACCGAGCCCATCGCGGTAGCCTCATTCGTCGATCTCGATACCCTGCAGGATACCAACTGGATGGGGCAGCAGATTGAGGAGAGCTTTATCTACGAGCTCAACCGCCGCGGCGAGGTTGTGGTGGACTTCAAGCTGACCGGTAGCATCAAGGTGACGCCACAGGGTGACTTTGTGCTGAGCCGCAACTACAAGGAGCTCTCTTCCCGCCTGCCTATCTCCCGTATTCTGGTCGGCACCTTCAGCCGCAACAGCAAGGGGATCCTGGTCAACGCACGCATCATCGACATGCGTACCAAAATGGTGGAGACCACGGCTCAGAGCCTGATCCCGCAAAAATATCTGTTCGGTGCCAACAATTCGTTTGGTCGGGCATCGATCAATCGCGGTTATCTGATGCGTGACAGCCAGGCGCGGCCGGGCGGTCATCTGGTCAATCTGACCCCGTGAGGAGCGAGTCATGAAGATCCTGTTTGGTTGCCTGTTGGCACTCTTGCTCACCGGTTGCAGTGGTAACCGGTTCGTGGATTACACCCAGGGTGGCAAGCCCGATGATTTTCCGGTGCTCAAGGCGGTGGGGTATGCGGTGATCGACATCCAGCCCGGCCCTTCCCAGTCTGAGAAAATGTTGCAAGCCATTCGCGCCTCCAAGATGGATGCTTATCGCGAGCTGGCCGAGCAGCTCAATGGTCAGCAGGTGCGCGGTCAGAGCAGCTATCGTGACCTGACCCAGACCTCCAATTCACTCGATGTGTCGGTAGCAGGCGTGGTGCGCGGTGCCCGGGTGGTGGCCTCTTATCCACGCGGCAACACCTATGCCACCGAGATGGAGCTCGATACCCGCGCCCTCTACAACATCAATCAGCTGATGGCCGGTCAGTTCTGAGTTATTGCCTGACCTGAAAACAGGCATCAAAAAAAGGCGAGCAGGGTGCTCGCCTGTTGTCGTTGTGGACTGGTTAGCTCCCCATCAGCACCGGCGGCACTGCGGTGGGTTTCACATCCTCGCTCGGGTAGCAGCCAAGCACCTTGATATAGCGAGTGATTTTGGTCAGCTCCACCAGTGCTGCCTGCATCGCCGGGGTCTGCAGGTTGGCGGAGACATCCAGGTAGAACATCTCTTCCCACGGGTTGCCCTGCACTGGACGGGACTCCAGTTTGGTCATGTTGATCTCGTGGCTGCGCAGTACCAGCAGCGCTTCCACCAGCGAGCCCGGTTTCTGGGAGGTGGACATGATGAGGGTGGTCTTGGCCGGGATCTGCGGTGCCACGTCGATGGGCTTGCGTGCCACCACGATGAAGCGGCTGTAGTTCTCCTTCTGGTTTGCCAGCTGCTCGGCCAGCACGTCCAGCCCATACAGCTCGCCGCCGGCCGCGCTGCCGATAGCTGCCGCCTCTGGGCTCGCCAGCTCTTTGACCTTCATCATGGCGCTGGAGGAGGAGTCGCAGATCTCGTGACGGGCTCCTTCCAGCTTGCTCAGATAGTGGGAGCACTGCTGAAACACCTGCGGGTGGGCATAGAAGGTCTTGATGCGGCTTAACTCGGTCGGCACGGCGGTGAGAATGCAGTGCTCGATGGGGTAGGTGAGCTCACCAACGATGGAGAGGCTGGTATGCTGCATCACGTCATAGACTTCGTTGATGGAGCCCGAGCTGGTGTTCTCGATGGGCAGCACGCCAAAAGCGGCGCGGCCCGACTCCACCGCATCCAGCACTTCGCGGAAGTTCTGGCAGTTCACCTCGATCACCTGATCCTTGTAGCGCGCCAGATATTTGCGGGCGGCGAGGCTGGAGTAGGAACCGCGTGGCCCCAGATAGGCGACGCTGGTCATCGGCTCTTGCTGCTCCGGGTTGAGCAGGCTCTGCAGATAGGCCTGCTGGGAGAGCACAGAGTCTTCGATGATGGTGTGATAGATACGGGTGATGTACTGGGCATCCAGCCCCAACACGCGCCCTTTCTGGATCAGGGCGACCAGCAGCTCCTGCTCGCGCTGGTGGTCACGGATGGGGCGGGGATTGGCCTGTTTGGCACGAGCCACCTCGATGCTGAGGGTCTTGCGTTTTGCCAGCAGGGCAAGCAGCTCCTGATCCAACCGGGTGATGTCTTGTCTGATCTCGTCGAGCGTTGCCATGATTGTTCCCTATCCAAGTAATCGATTGATATTAATGCAAAAAAAAGCCTCCGCTAGGGGAGGCTCGATTCGTCTTTGCTTTCTGTTCACACGACGACAGGCCTTCCCTCAAGCGGGCCTGATAAACGAGAAAGCAAAGAAGAATGGTGCGTGCATAGGTGTGTCCTTGAAGTAACGTCATAACCATTAAGGGATTTGCCGCTGCGATGCAAGTAAAACTTGCCCGCAGGCTGGGATGGGGGCAGGGTATCCGGTTAAGAAAATGGCGTATAAGCGATGTTCTATTGACTCTGTTTTGATGATTGAAACCCAGCGGGGGAGGTAAAGACGATGGCGATTATTTTCGATCTGGGACGGGTGGTGGTGAGCTGGGATCCGGTAGGCATAGTGCGTTCGGTGCGTGGCCCGCAAGGAGCCGAACAGTTGGCCGAGCAGCTCTTTAACCACCCGGACTGGCTAGAGGTAGACAGAGGCACCATGTCACTCCACACCATGGCCCGGGAAGCACAAGCGCGCACCGGCCTCTCGGTGGCGGAGAATCTGGCCATTTTACAGGCAGTTCCCGCCTCCCTGCAGCCAGATCCCGCTATGCTAACCCTGATAGCCGAGCTGCACGGAGCGGGCCATTCGCTCTATGCCCTCTCCAACATGGGGCATGCCAGCATCGACTGGCTGGAGCAGCACCAGGCTTTCTGGCGCTTTTTCAGTGGCAAGGTGGTCTCGGCGCGGGTGCGGATGATGAAGCCGGAGCCGGATATCTATCGCTATCTGCTGGTGTCGTTCGATCTCAAGCCGGCAGAGTGCATCTTCATTGATGACAGTCCCGCCAATATTGCGGCCGCCGAGGCCCTCGGCATCAGGGGGATCGTCTTTACCGACGTGGCGAGTTGCCGTCAGCAACTGGGTGAGTTGGGCTGTTTGCCTGTCACTGACAAGGGGTGATGCCCCTGTGGGAGCACTATGGAGCATGGCCGGTTTCGCAATTGGCTCAGTCACTATCCCGAGGCAACCCTGATTATCGCCTGCAAGGATGGCAGCGGTTATCAGCTCTGTATCGAGGCGGAAGGGGAGTATCTCTGTCTGACCGACAGCGAGGGGGAGCACCTGACCTTCACCTCACTGGATCAGGCGCAGGGTTTTTTGCGAGCCCATCGGGTACATCAGGCCAGATTGCGAGTGTATGACGATCAAGATGTTGATTTTACGGATAAATCACGGGAAATAATCATCAAGTTTTAATTTTAACCTGACTCTGTAAGGGCCTATTCAGCTTGTTTCCCGCACAATAAGCCACCTGTTTATCATCCGGAGCTGTTTAATGGATGCCAATGTTGTTGTCTTGAATCAGGGATATGATCACTCTTTTCAAGCCAGGGAGCTGCAGCTGATTGAGCAACTGGCAAATTTTGACGAGCTGATAGTCTCTTTTTCGGGGCGGTTGGAGTCCTGTTACAGCATCGATCTGTGTCGTGCCAGCGGGATCAAGATCCGCGCCATCACTCTCGATAATCCGACCCGCAGCCGCAGTGAGGTGGCTCGGGCCCGGCGTTATTGCCAGCGTTACGGTATCGACCACTGGATCATCAAGAGTGACGAGATCATCTTTTGCGATCGCCTGCCGAATATGGAGGGGTTGATCGATCCGGTTCGCCGCATTGGTGAGTATGTGCAGGCTCGTCCGGAATGGGCTCATCTGCCGTTGCTGGTCCCGGCCGCGGTGGAGGAGCGTGATGACTATCTTGCCCAGTTCGGCTCACTGCCTGCCAACACCATCTGGTTTTTTGCCGATAACGGGGTGATGAGCCGTGATTTTCGCTATGGCTTCAACAAGCGTCAGCTCGGTCGTTGGGGCAAAGGGAGCAACGGTTGTCTCAGCAATCGCTTCACCAATCCACGGCAGTTGAAGCAACGTTATCTACGAATGGTGGATCAGGCCGAACAGATGCTGGCCGACATGGGGCTGGATGAGGCGCAGGTCTTTTTCCATACCCTGTGCGACTGCTCTACCACCCTGGCCCGGGTGCGTCTGCCCGAGCATCAGCGTGCTCAGGCCTTTGATATGCAATCGGATATTCTCTCTGCCCTCAAGAGGACCGAGTTCGATCTGGTGACTCTGGATATGGCGCACAAAGAGCGGCACGATCTCGCCATCTAGCCCGTGGGCAATCGACGCCGGAGCCAGAACGTGAGTGCTGTCATAGGCAAGGAGGGGGGCGACTGTTTATACTGTCGCCCTTTCACCCGTTACCGAGTGTTCATGCCATGAAAGCTTTCTCCCGTTTGCTGGTTGCTCTCTGTCTCTCGCCCGTGTTGGCGCAGGCAGCTCCTGTTACCCAGGTGACCCTGCCTGATGGTCGGCAGGTTCAGCTCAACGATGACTTTACCTGGGAGTATCTGGTGGTCAAACCGGCCGAACCCGTGCAGGGTATAGCTGCTGATGGGAAAGCGGGGGCCGTGGTGGCGGTTGCCGCCCCGGTACTGACCGAGCAGGCCAAGGCCAACCCCGAATTGCTGTCACAAGCGGCACGCGACGGTGTGGTGGTCAAGCTGGACAAGCTCGAGGGATCGGATCCGTTGGCGCTGACCTTTATGGTGAGCAATACCGGCAGCCGCAATGTGGTCGGGGTGCGCGGCATGGTGACTCTGTTCAGTGCTGACGGTGTGCAGTTGGTGCGTCAGGAGGCCCGTTTCTGGGTCGCCGAGAATCGCTTGCCGGAGACCTACCTGCGCAAGGGGCAAGCCCGTCCATCGCTGGCCCTCGAGATCCCCCGTCCTGCCGGATTGACCGGGCAGCCCTTGGTCAGGGTCGAAATTGATGAGGTGGTCTTCCGCTGATTTGGTGTTGTCCGGCCCATGCAAACCGCTTGGGCCGGCAATTTGTTACCCCTGACATCTCGGGAAATATCTGCTTACATCTGACATGGTTTTGCAACAGCTTGCCACTCGGCAAGCCGGGATGCTGACCGCACAATGACTCCATACCAGCTCGCTAGCAACGGGCCCAATCACATGGAGTTATCATCATGAAAAAAGCAACTGTATCTCTTTTGGTTCTGGCCGGTTTCGCCTCTACTTCCGCTCTGGCACAGGATGCCTTCAGCTACGCAAAGGGCGGTTTGACCTGGGCCCACACCAAGTCTGATTACCTGAGCCAAGACAGCGCTGCATTTCCCCGTGATTCTGCCAGCAAAGGTACCCGTGATTTTGGCGGTCTGAGCCTGGATCTCTCCAAGAGTTTTGGTTCCAACTTCTACGGTCGTGCCGGAACCGAATTCACCTCCCGCAACGACGGCAACGACAGCATGTCCATCTCCAGCCTGGGTGTCGGTGTCTTTACCCCGCTCAGCACTGGCCTCAATCTCTATGGTGAGACCGGTTTGATGGGCTACAAGCTCGAGCGTGAAATGCTCAAGAATAACAATGGGTGGGACGAAGTGGCGCGCAAGAGCAGCGGCAGCATGTATGGTGAAGTGGGTCTGCGCTACGACATCGGCAATGTCGAGCTTTCCACCGCTTACCGTTACGCCAACATGACCGACGATATGCATGACTTCAAGGTAGGCGGTGCTTACAAGCTCAACCAGAACTGGGCGCTGACTGCCGACTACACCTATCGCAGCTGGGATCTGCAGAAAGGCTCCATCTCCAGCCTGGGTGTGAAATACAGTTTCTAATCCCCCTTCCAGTAGTCCGTAGTGTCTTGATTTTTACCCATGGCGTTCGCCATGGGTTTTTTCGTTTTCCAGTGATCTCTTTTTTCTCCTTGTGTCGTATCAGTCGGCGATAGTTATACAACTTCCATTTTTTTGTATAACTGCTATAACTGAATCAAGGTTTATACAAGGAGTGCCATCATGTACAAGATTAAAGTCGGTATCAGTGCTTGCCTGCTGGGACAAGAGGTGCGTTTCGACGGGGGCCACAAGCGCTCCAGCTTCTGCGAACGGGATCTTGGCGCTCACTTTGACTATCACCCCGTCTGTCCCGAGATGGCTATCGGTCTGGGGGCGCCTCGCGCCGCCATCCGGCTGGTCAAGCGCAACGGCGAGATCCGTGCCGAGGCGAGCAATGGTAGCTTCGATGTCACTGAAAAGCTGATTGCGTTCAGCGAGCAGAAGGCACGCCAGCTCGACTTCATCTCCGGCTATATCCTCTGTGCCAAATCACCCAGCTGCGGTATGGAGCGGGTCAAGGTCTATGGCGCCAACAATGAGGGGAGCGCCAAGGAGGGGATCGGCCTCTTTGCCAAGGCGTTGATTGAGGCCAACCCCCTGTTGCCGGTGGAAGAGGATGGCCGGCTCTGTGATCCCATCCTGCGGGAGAATTTCGTGCTGCGGGTCTTCGCTTACCACGACTGGCAGCAGCTCTGTGCGCGTGGTATCACCGCCTCTGCGCTGATCCGCTTCCACTCCCGCTACAAGTATCTGGTGCTCTCCCACGCCACCACCCACTACAGGACGCTCGGCAAGCTGCTCGGCAATCTGGGCAAGTCCACCAATTTGCAGGAGGTGGCCGACAACTACATCAAGGGATTGATGACCGCGCTGACCCTGCGGGCCAACCGTCGCAGCCACACCAATGTGCTGATGCACCTACAGGGCTACTTCAAGCGGGTGCTGACCCCGGCCCAGAAGCAGGAGCTGGCCGATACCATCGACAAGTACCGCACCGGCATCTTCCCCTTGCTGGTGCCGCTCACCTTGATCCGCCACTACCTGCGCGAGTACCCCAATCCCTATCTCGCCGAGCAGGTTTATCTCAATCCGCACCCCGATACGCTCAAATTGCGTTACGGGCTCTGAATCCGTTCTGTTGCCCCGGCGCATGGTTTGCATCGGGGCGCTTTACACCTCTGTTTGATGGACGTTGTCATGTCTGATTTATCGCAAGAAGTTGCTCCTCTGGCTGATGAGGGGATCTACCCCATTCGCGAGGTCTCCCGTCTCACCGGCGTCAACGCCGTGACCCTGCGTGCCTGGCAGCGCCGCTATGGTCTGGTGCAACCGGCCCGCACTGAAAAGGGCCACCGCCTCTACAGCGAGCAGGATATCCGCCAAATCGGCGAGATCCTGAGCTGGCTGGAGCGGGGAGTGAGTATCGGGCAGGTGAAGGGGCTCTTGAGTGAACCCCATTCCGAGCCAGTGAGCGATCACTGGCAGCAGACCCTGGAGCAGTTCAGTCAGGCACTGCTTGCCTTCAATCAGCGCAAGGCGGAGGCCGAGCTCAGCGATCTGTTGGCTAGCTATCCGTTCGAACTGGTGCGCAGCCGGATACTGCAACCGCTTGTGGAGCGGCTGCTGGGGTTGTGGCGCGAGCGGCCGGATGGCGAGTTGCTGCAACAGGTGTGGCTGGGCTGGCTCCATACCCGCTTCGCCCGCCACCTGATCGAGCAGGAGAAGGGCGTGCCGATTACGCTGGCGAGCTGGGGACAGGTTGGCCCCCTCGATCTGGTGTGGGCTGCTTACGAGCTGATCGGTCAGGGTTATGAGGTGCAACTGCTGGGGGCGGTGGAGCCCCGCCATGCCAGCCTGCTTGAGGGACGTGCTGCCACCCCTTGGTTGGTGCTGCTGGGGGCAGGGCTCGGTAAGCAGGAGCTGGCTACCGGCTGGCCCGCCGGCACGCGCCTGTTTGGTGAGCTGGGGCGCCTCTACGACGATGAGTGGCTTAAAGCCCATGGCTGGCAGGCGAGCCTTGCCGAGCTGATGGCGGATGCCCCAGATGCTGCTGGCACCAGCGGACGCGGGAGGAAAGAATCATGAAACTGGTCTGGTTTCGCAATGATCTTCGACTTGCCGACAACCCCGCGCTGCGGCATGCCTGCGCTGGTGATGAGCCGGTCGCCGCCCTCTTTATCATCTCCCCCACCCAGTGGCAGCAGCACAAAATGGCCCCCATCCGTCAGCGCTTTATGTTGGCGCAGGTGAATGAATTGGGCCGCGAGCTGGCGGCGCTCGGCATCCCGCTTCATCTGCTGCGAGTGGAGACCTTTGCCGAGGTGCCAGCAGCGCTGGCAGATCTTTGCCGCGAGCTGGGCGTAACCCAGCTCTACGCCAATCAAGCCATCGAGATCGATGAGCTGCGTCGTGACCACACCGTCACTGCCGCACTGGCAGAGCAGGCGGTGAGCTGTCACTGGTTCAACGGCTGCTGCGTGTTGCCGCCGGGGCGTGTGCTGACCGGGTCGGGGGAGATGTTCAAAGTCTTCACCCCCTTCAGCCGTGCCTGGCTCAAGGCTCTCGACGAGGATGGTTTTGTCATTCATCGGGCGCCGACACCGCGTGGCGAGCCGTTGCCGTGGCAGCCGCTGGCCGAACGTGCGTGGGTTGATGAGGCTCTCGGCGAGCTGACGGCGGATCCCCGCTGGCCAGTGGGGGAGGCAGAAGCTCTGCGCCGTTTGAACATTTTTCTGGAGCGTGCCGTGGTTGACTATGGCGAACAGCGTGATTTTCCAGCCATCGCGGGCACGTCCGTGCTCTCCCCCTATCTGGCTGCGGGCATCATCAGCCCGCGCCAGTGTGTGGCGGCGCTCCAGCAGCGCCTTGGCTACCGGCCCCAGTCCAAGGCCCAGCCCGGCTTTGTCTGGCTCAATGAGCTCATCTGGCGCGAGTTCTATCGCCACCTGCTGTTGCTGATCCCGACTCTCTCCATGAATCGCCCCTTCAAACCAGAGACGGCAGCCTTGCCGTGGAGCTGGGATCCGGATGCCTTCGCCGCCTGGTGCGAGGGGCGCACTGGCTACCCCATCGTCGATGCTGCGATGCGCTGTCTCAACACCACCGGCTGGATGCACAACCGGTTGCGGATGATAGTGGCGAGTTTTCTTACCAAGGATCTCCATATCCACTGGCGGCTCGGGGAGGATTACTTCATGAGTAGACTGATCGACGGGGATCTGGCAGCCAATAACGGTGGCTGGCAGTGGGCGGCGGGCACCGGTGCCGATGCGGCACCCTACTTTCGGGTTTTCAACCCCACCACTCAGGGGCAACGATTTGATCCACAAGGGGAGTTTATCCGTACCTGGGTAACTGAACTGGCCGATATTCCCGCCGCTTACGTGCATCAGCCCCACGACTGGCTACGGCTCAAGAGGCGGCAGGATTATCCGGCCCCCATGGTGGATCACGCCATTGCCCGGGTGAGAGCCATCGAGATGTTTCGCTCTCTGGAGAAATAGGATGAACGAGCCGCTGGCCCGCTTTATTGGCCTCTATCAACAACTGGACAAACAGCAGTTGCACCGCTTGCCCGAGGTCTATGCCGAACAGGTGGTCTTTATCGATCCGGCTCACCGTATCGAGGGGCTGGCGGCCCTTGGCGACTATTTTGCCGCCCTCTATCAGCGTCTCGCCTACTGCCGTTTCGTCATCACCAGTCAGCAGCAGCAAGGGCCACAGGCCTGGCTCGGCTGGACCATGACCTTCTCTCACCCCAGATTGCGTGGTGGTGAGCCGGTGACGGTGGAGGGGGCCACCCGCCTCGAATTCGACGAGGCGGGCAAGGTGTGCCAGCACAGGGACTATTTTGACCTGGGCGCCATGCTCTACGAGCAGTTGCCGTTGCTCGGGTCAGTGGTTCGCACCATCAAGATGAGGCTTGGCGCATGAGCGGCCGAGTGCTTATCACAGGCGCGACCTCCGGCATAGGTCGCCAGTTGGCGCTGGATTACCGGCGCGCCGGCTGGCAGGTGTGGGGTTGTGGCCGCGATGGCGAACGGCTGCAGGCGCTGGGGCTGGATGGCGTGACGCCGCTGCAGTTCGATGCCCGGGATCTGGCCGCAATGAGCGGGGTGGCTGCTACGCTGCCATCCCTCGATCTGCTGATCCTCAACGCAGGCAACTGCGAGTACATGGATGTGGCGGAGGGGTTTGACAGCGCGCTGTTTGCCCGAGTGATTGAGACCAATCTGACCGCCACCGGCCATGCGCTGGCCGCCTTCTTGCCGTTGCTCGGGGCTGGGTCACGGCTGGCCATCGTTAGCTCGTCGGTGAGCTGGCTGCCGCTGCCTCGGGCCGAGGCCTATGGCGCCTCCAAGGCTGCCCTCGACTATCTGGCGGATACCTTGCGCCTCGATCTGGCCAGCAAAGGGATCGGGGTGACCCTGATCCGCCCCGGCTTTGTCCAGACGCCGCTCACCGCCAAAAATGATTTTCCCATGCCCTGTCTGGTGACGGTGGAGCATGCCTCTCGCGCCATCATGGACGGGCTGACCGCTGGTCGTCACCAGATCCACTTTCCCCGCCGTTTCATCTGGTTGCTGCGCCTGCTTGGTGCGCTGCCGGTGGGGCTCTGGCTGCGCCTTGGCCGCGCACTCGTATCGAAAGGAAGCCATTCATGAAGAAAAAGATCGCCATCGTCGGTTCAGGGATCTCGGGGCTCACCGCCGGTTTTCTGCTCCACAAACTCCATGACATAACCCTGTTCGAGGCGGCGCCGACCCTGGGCGGCCACACAGCGACCGTCGATGTGAATCAGGCTGGCCGCAGCTATGCCATCGACACCGGCTTTATCGTCTTCAACGATCGCACCTACCCCAACTTCTTGAAGTTGCTGGCGCGGATCGGCATGGCGCGCCAACCGGCCGAGATGAGCTTCTCGGTGAAGAGCCCGGAGGGGCTGGAGTATAACGGCCACAACCTCGACACCCTGTTTGCCCAGCGCAGCAATCTGTTGAGCCCGCGCTTCTACGGCTTCGTTGCCGAGATCCTGCGTTTCAACCGGGAGGCGCGGGCCTGGCTGGCGGATGGTCAGCATCAGGGGGCTGGCCCCGAGCTGACTCTGGGGGATTTTTTGCTGGCGGGGGAGTTTAGCGACTACTTCGCCCGCCACTACATCTTGCCGATGGGCGCGGCGATCTGGTCATCGACCCTGGCCGATATGCGCGCCTTCCCCCTTGGCTTCTTCCTGCGCTTTTTTGCCAACCATGGCCTGCTCGATGTGGCCAATCGTCCCCAGTGGTATGTGATCCCGGGCGGCTCGCGGGAATATATCGGCCCCCTTACCGCGGGTTGGCAGTCGCAGATCCGCCTCGCCTGTCCGGTGCAGAGCGTACGGCGGGACGCGGATGGCGTGGTGATCCAGAGCAGTTACGGCGAGGAGCGGTTTGACGAGGTGATCTTCGCCTGCCACAGCGATCAGGCGCTGGCGCTGCTGGCAGATCCCGGCGAGCGGGAGCAGGCTATTCTCGGCGACATGCCCTATCAGGCCAACGATGTCTGGCTCCATACCGATGCCCGCTGCCTGCCCACCCGCCGCAAGGCATGGGCCAGCTGGAACTATCAGCTCGATGGCAACGACGAGGCGCGGCCGCTGGTGAGCTACAACATGAACATCCTGCAGGGGGTGAACTCGCCGGAGCCCTTCTGCGTCAGCCTCAATCCCAAGGGCAAGGTGGATGAGAGCAAGGTGCTGCGCCGCTTTGTCTATCACCATCCGGTGTTCAATCAGGCCTCCATCGCCGCCCAGCAGCGCCGCGCGGAGATCTGCGGCCAGCAGCACACCCACTTCTGTGGCGCCTACTGGTACAACGGCTTCCACGAGGATGGAGTACGCAGCGCGCTGGACGTCGCCAGGCGCTTCGGGGCCGAGCTATGAACGGCGCCACAGTGGCCACCGAACATGAGCGTGCCGACGAACTGGCTGGCGTCACCAGCGCCATCTGGCAGGGCTCGGTACGCCACCGCCGTTTTGCGCCGCGGGCTCACGCCTTCTCCTACAGCCTCTTTATGCTGGGGCTGGATCTCGACGAGCTGCCGCAGCTCGATCAGGGGCGTTGGTTCGGGGTTGAGCGAGCTGGGCTGCTCTCGTTTCACCGCGACGACTATCTCAAAGGCAGCGAGGGGTGCCTCAAGCAGGCGGTGTGGCATAAGGTGAGCGAGCTGGGTGGCGATGCCGACCCCGAGGGGCGGGTACTGCTGCTCGGCAACGTGCGCTGTCTGGGATTCTACTTCAGCCCGGTCAACTTCTACTTCTGCTACCGGCAGGGCGAGGCGCGCTATCTGCTGGCAGAGGTGTCGAACACCCCCTGGAACGAGCGTCACTACTACCTGCTGGATCTGGCGGCGCTGGCACCCCATGACAAGGATTTTCACGTCTCCCCCTTTATGGGGCTGGCGATGCGTTATCACTGGCGGATCAGGCCGCCCGTGCAGGAGACACTGATCCATATCGAGAGTCATCCCGTATCCAGTGAAGCCAAGCTGTTTGACGCAACCCTGGCGCTCACTCGCGAACCCTTGTCGCGCAAGGGGCTGGTGGCCCTGCTGGCCCGCTGGCCATGGATGACCATGAAGGTGCTGCTCGGGATCTACTGGCAGGCCCTGCGTCTATTTATCAAACGAACCCCGATTTTTACCCATCCGGAGAGCCGCTAATGGAACTTGCTCAATCAACCCTCTCTGCCTCTTTCATCGACAAGGGGGCAAGACAACTGCTGCTCAATCTGCTGGGTCGCCTCGAACATGGCCAGCTGCTGCTGCGGGATGGCGGTGAGCGCCACAGCTTTGGCGTCGCGGGTACCGATCTGCATGCCGAACTGGTGGTGCAGGATCCGACCTTCTATCGTCGCCTGTTGCTGGGGGGCAGCATTGCCGCCGGAGAAACCTGGGTGGAGGGACTCTGGACCAGCCCGGATCCGGTGGCGCTGGTGCGGCTGCTGGCCCGCAATCTGACCCTGCTTGACTCCCTCGAACGGCGCCTCGGCTGGCTCAGCTTCCCCTTCAACAAGGTGCGCCACTGGCTCAACCGCAATACCCTGACCGGTTCGCGCTCCAACATCGCCGCCCACTACGATCTCGGCAATACCCTCTATCAGGGGTTTCTCGACAGCCATATGCAGTACTCGAGCGCCATCTACCCGAGCGCCGAGGCCACTTTGGAAGAGGGTCAGCAAGCTAAGTTGCGCACCATCTGCGAGCGGCTGGAGCTGGGGCCTGACGATCATCTGCTGGAGATCGGCACCGGCTGGGGTGGCCTCGCTGTCTATGCCGCCCGCCACTATGGCTGCCGGGTGACCACCACGACTATCTCCCGGGCCCAGCATGACTATGCCAAGGAGTGGATTGCGCGGGAGGGGCTGGGGGATCGCATCACCTTGCTGCTGGAGGATTACCGCAAGCTGGAGGGGACGTATGACAAGCTGGTCTCCATCGAGATGATAGAGGCGGTGGGCCACGCCTTCCTGCCCGACTATTTCCGCCAGCTGTCGCGGCTGCTCAAACCCGGTGGCCGCCTGCTGATTCAGGCCATCACCATCGCCGATCAGCGCCATGCCCAGTATCTGTGCGGAGTCGATTTCATCCAGCGCTACATCTTCCCCGGTGGTTGCCTGCCGAGCGTCTCCCTGATGGCGGGGTTGCTGGCGCGGGAGACCGACATGCAACTGGTACGGTTGCACGATCACGGCCATCACTATGCCCGCACCCTGGCTCACTGGTGCGATCGCTTTCTGGCGCTGGCGCCCGAGCTGCCCAAGCTCGGTTACAGCCAGGATTTCATCCGGCTGTGGCACTTCTACTTTGCCTATTGCGAGGGGGGATTCTGGGAGCGCACCATCAGTCTGGTGCAACTGGAGGCCGCCAAGCCGGGGCCCGCTGGCTGGTCGGGTGATGTGCCAGTAAGCGGTCACTGACCATGTGGCAGTGGGCTCACCTGCTGGGGTTCAACCTCTACTGGTTGCTGGCGGTGAAGTGGCAGCAGCCGGGCCCGCTGCTGGCAATGTTGCTGCTGCACTTTCTCTTCTCCCCCAGCCGCCAGCGTGACTGGCGGCTGCTTCCCATCGCGGTTGCCGGCTGTCTGCTGGATGCTCTGCTCTGGCAGCTCGGCCTGTTCCGTTTCCCGTCCGGTTTTCCCCTCTGGCTGGTGCTGCTCTGGCTCGGTTTTGCCCTGACGCTGGCCCACGGTATGCGCTGGCTGCTGCGCTTGCCTCGCTGGCAGCAGGCGCTGTTTGGCGTGTTTGGAGGTGCTTCCTCCTATGTGGCGGGGGCTGCCATGGGGGCAGTAAACTTACCCTGGGGCATCTGGATCAGTACGGCGCTGCTGGCAGTGATCTGGATGTGGTGGTTACCCGTACTCCTGTGGGTAATGGTCAAGCTGGAGGGTGAGTCATGACAAACACCTTTTCGACCGACTCGTTGCTTTTTTCCAAATGGACCAAAGAGAGCCAGCATGAGCTGACTGATCGCTTCTATCTGGTGGTTGCCTGCCAGCGGGATGCGCAGGGGCAGCTGGTGCAGGTGGTGATGCAGGATATCAACACCCTGCAGGAACAGGAGATGGACTGGCATGAACTGGAAGACCCCAACCACTGGCATATGGGGTGGAATTAACCCGCTACTGCTGGCGTTTGCGCTCTTTGCTGCAACCGCGGTGCAGGCTTCTGCCGCCCCCTGGCAGCAGTTGCGCCCGGTCGGGCAGGGGGAGATGAACTGGCTATGGTTCAAGCTCTACGATGCCACCCTATACAGCGTGAGCGGGCGCTATCAGCCCGGTCACTATCCACAGGCTCTGACTCTCACCTATGCCAGACCCATCGAGCGGGAAGATCTGCTGAGCGCCACCGCCGCCGAGTGGCAGCGGCTAGGTCTTGGCACTGACACCGAGCGTCAGCGCTGGCTCGGCCAGCTCGCTGCACTCTGGCCTGATGTGCAGGCGGGCGACAAGCTCACCTTTTATGTCGACAAGGGCGGTGCAGGCCACTTCTGGTGGCAGGAAAAACCCCTCGGCACTCTGGCCGATCCACATTTTTCGGCCGCTTTTCTCGCCATCTGGCTGGCTGACAATAGCCGCGATCCTGCCCTGACCCGCCGCCTGCGTGGCCAACCCTGAACATGGAGTTCCTGATGTCTTTCTATCGTGCATATCGCTGGTTACTGTTGATCCCTTTTTTGTTGCTGAGCGGCTGTGGTGCCAGTCTCGATGACTATCGGGGGCAGGGGCCAAACTGGGATCTCGCCCGTTTCTTCAACGGTAAATTAGTGGCTCACGGCCTGGTAACCGACCGCAGCGGCGAAGTGACCAGTCGCTTTCGGGTAGAGATGGTGGGGCGCTGGCAGTACGGCAAGGGAGAGCTGTTCGAGCAGTTCTACTTTGACGATGGCCGCCAGCAGACCCGAACCTGGTATCTGAGCAAGGGGGCTGATGGTCACTGGCGCGGCACCGCTTCCGATGTGGTGGGAGAGGCGGTAGGTAAAAGCCAAGGGTTCGCCCTCAACTGGCGTTATCAGCTCGATCTGGCGCTGCCGGATGGCGAGGTGGTGCGGGTGAGCTTCGATGACTGGATGTATCTGCTGGATGAGGATCGCCTGATCAATCGCGCCGCTATCAGCAAGTTCGGCATCCATTTGGGGGAGGTGATCCTCTATATCGAGCGAAAATTATGACCGGCCTACACTGCATGAAAGCCAATAAAAAAGCGCGCCACCAGCGCGCTTTTGTTTATCGAGAAATCAGGGTCATCAGATGATGCGGTTCTCTCCCAGCATCTTGCGACGGGCCTCTTCCTTGGCCATCTTCTTCTTGCGATTGTCGCAGGGCTCGGGGCAGTCGCACTCTTTCTCGATGCCAACGCTCCCCAGACCGCCACAGGAGCCGGAGATGGATTTTTTCTGGAAGATATAACCGATAGCCATGGCGGCTATCACCAGCATGAATACCCCGAAGGTGATCAGAAAAACCTGCATCTATCCTCCCTATTTCCTGACCAGATACTGTTTGAACGCATCGGAGTAGGCCTCTTCAAAGCCGTTGTCCGTCTTGGTGATCACGAAGATCGCCAGGCCGCGCTCGTTGGCATAGGCCAGGCTCTTTTCCGGTCCCATGACCATGAATACGGTCGCCAGCCCGTCTGCGGTCATGCAGGAGGGATGGATCACGGTGACCGACACCATGCGGTGCTGGATCGGCTTGCCGGTGCGTGGATCTATGGTGTGGGAGAAGCGCTGGCCATCCATCTCATAGTAGTTACGATATTCACCCGAGGTGGCCACCCCGTTGTCACCTGGAACGATCACCTCCTGCACCGAACCGGCATTGGCGGTTGGCTTCTCGATGGCAACGCGCCAGGGGTGTCCCTTGCCGTTGACGCCATTGATCCGCAGCTCGCCGCCGATCTCTACCAGATAGTTGCGCGCACCCAGAGACTCCAGATACTCGGCTACCTTGTCGACACCAAAGCCCTTGGCAATGGCGGATAGATCAACGTAGAGGTCGGGAATATCCTTTTGCAGGGTATCGGCATCGACCGAAGTGATGACGTGCAGGTTGCCCAGGCCGGTCTTCTGACGGGTCTGGGTGATCAGCTCCTCCGATGGTATTTTGGTCGGTCGCTTGTCCGGACCGAAGCCCCACAGATTGACCAAGGGGCCGACGGTGACGTCAAGCGCCCCCTGGCTCTCACGGCCAATATGAATGGCTTCTGTTATGACCCGAGCCGTGTCCCGCGATACCACTACCGGTGTCGAACTGTGGTGCTGGTTGAAGCGCGACAGTTCGGAATCGGGACGATAGGTGGACATCTGATCGTTGACTCGCTCCAGCAGTACGTCGACCTCGGCCTGAAACTTGGCCGCATCGCTGATGACGTTGTCCGCCACCTTGATGGAGTAGTAAGTGCCCATGGTGCTGCCGGTGATATGGATCTCCGGCTTCGACTGGACCGTGCTTTCCTGACCGCACCCTGTCAAGAAAAAGGCTAGCCCGAAGGCTAGCCAGGTTTTTACAACGCTGTTCATGGATTAACCACCAAAATCATCCAGCAGGATGTTCTCGTCCTCAACGCCCAGATCTTTGAGCATGTTGATGACGGCTGCGTTCATCACGGGAGGTCCACACATGTAGAACTCGCAATCTTCCGGCGCTTCGTGGTTCTTGAGATAGTTCTCGTAGAGCACATTGTGGATGAAGCCGGTGTAGCCATCCCAGTTGTCTTCCGGTTGCGGATCGGACAGGGCGACGTTCCAGGTGAAGTTCTCGTTCTCGGCCGCCAGCATGTCGAAGTCTTCGACATAGAACATCTCGCGCTTGGAACGGGCACCGTACCAGAAGCTCATCTTGCGCTTGGACTTCAGGCGACGCAGCTGGTCGAAGATGTGGGAGCGCATAGGCGCCATACCCGCACCACCACCGATAAAGACCATTTCTGCATCGGTATCCTTGGCGAAGAATTCACCGAACGGACCGGAGATGGTCACCTTGTCACCCGGCTTCAGGCTGAAGATGTAGGAGGACATCTGTCCCGGAGGGGCAGTCCAGTTGCTCGGGGGCGGTGTGGCGATACGCACGTTCAGCATGATGATGCCGAACTCTTCCGGATAGTTGGCCATGGAGTAGGCACGGATGATCGGCTCATCGACCTTGGACTCCAGATCAAAAATCTTGAAGCGATCCCAGTCACCACGATACTCCTCGGGAATATCGAAGTTCTTGTAGTAAACGTGGTGAGCCGGCGCTTCGATCTGGATATAACCACCGGCGCGGAACGGCACGCTCTCGCCATCGGGGATCTGCAGCTTGAGCTCCTTGATGAAGGTGGCCTTGTTATCGTTGGAGATAACAGTACATTCCCACTTCTTCACCCCGAATATCTCTTCCGGCAGTTCGATGTCCATGTCGCCACGAACGGTGACCTGACAGGCAAGACGTTCGCCGTGACGGGCTTCGCCCTTGCTGATGTGATCCAGTTCGGTCGGCAGGATGTCGCCGCCACCGGATTTCACCCGTACCTTGCACTGGCCGCAGGAGCCACCGCCGCCACAGGCGGAAGAGACGAAGATACCGTTGCCGGCGAGTACGCCGAGCAGCTTGCCACCGGCCGGGCTGGTCACAGCCTTGGCCGGGTCACCATTGATGCTGATTGTCACGTCGCCCGCGGTCACCAGCTTGGACTTGGCGAACAGAATGACTGCCACCAGTGCCAGCAGGATCACGGTAAACATGACCACACCCAAAATAATTTCCATCTATCGTTCCTTTCTGATTGCAGGAAAGCCGATTACAGGGAGATACCAGAGAAGGACATGAAGCCCAGCGCCATCAGACCGGCGGTGATGAAGGTGATGCCCAGACCACGCAGGCCTTCCGGAACATCGGAGTACTTCATCTTCTCGCGGATACCCGCCAGCGCAACGATCGCCAGCATCCAGCCTGCACCTGAGCCTACACCGTAGACCACAGACTCCACGAAGGTGTAGTCACGCTGCACCATGAAAGAGACGCCACCGAAGATGGCGCAGTTCACGGTGATGAGCGGCAGGAAGATACCCAGGGCGTTGTAGAGAGCCGGGAAGTACTTGTCCAGCGCCATCTCCAGGATCTGCACCAGCGCCGCGATCACCCCGATAAAGGTGATGAAGCTCAGGAAACTCAGATCCAGGTCAGGGGAGAGGGCTCCGGCCTTCAGCACGTAGTTGTAGATCAGGTTGTTGACCGGTACGGCGATGGTTTGCACCACGATAACGGCAATACCAAGACCCATGGAGGTCTTTACCTTCTTGGACACTGCCAGGAAAGTACACATCCCCAGGAAGAAGGAGAGTGCCAGGTTTTCGATAAAAATCGAACGAATCAACAGACTCAGATAATGTTCCATACCTTAATCCTTCGCCTCCACCTGCTTGGGATCCTTGGTGCGCACGCCCCAGATGATCAGACCAATGATGAAGAATGCACTCGGCGGCAGCAGCAGCAGGCCGTTGGGTACATACCAGCCACCGTTGTTCACCAGCGGCAGCAGCTCGATGCCGAACCAGGTGCCGGAGCCCAGCACTTCACGCACGGTCGCGACACTCAGCAGAATGGCGCCATAGCCCAAACCGTTACCGATACCGTCCAGGAAGGAGGGGAGCGGCGCGCTCTTCATGGCATAGGCTTCGGCGCGGCCCATCACGATACAGTTGGTGATGATGAGGCCGACGAAGACCGACAGCTGCTTGGAGATGTCATAGGCATACGCCTTGAGCACCTGGTCAACCACGATAACCAGCGAGGCGATGATCGCCATCTGGGCAATGATCCGCACGCTGTTCGGGATCTGGTTGCGGATCAGGGAGATGAACAGGTTTGAGAAGGCGGTGACCGCCATGACCGCAAGGGTCATTACAAACGCTGTCTTCATCTGGCTGGTAACCGCCAGTGCGGAACAGACACCCAGCACCTGCAAGGCGATGGGGTTGTTGCCCAGCACTGGAGTCAACAGCAACTTTTTCATTTCGCTCTTGTCAGCCATTGTTGATTTCTCCTGCACGAACCTTGGCCAGGAAAGGACCGAAGCCCTTTGGACCCATCCAGAAGTCAAAGGTATGCTGTACACCGTTACCGGTCAGGGTGGCGCCGGAGAGACCGTCGATCTCGTGCTCGGAGCCCGCCGGAGCGTGACCCTTGATGACGCGCAGCGCCGGCATGCCATCCTGATCGAACAGCTTCTTGCCAACAAACAGCTCGCGCCAGGCCGGATTCTCGATTTCACCGCCCAGACCCGGGGTTTCACCGTGGTCATAGTAGGTGATGCCCTTGATAGTCTGGCCATCAGCGGCAACGGCGACGAAAGCATACATGGTAGACCACAGACCCTGACCGTAGATGGGCAGGATGATGTTGTCGATCTTGCCATCGGCATCCTTGGCGAAGAACACCGGAACCAGCTTGGAGATCTGGCGCAGGCCAGCCTTGTCCTCGGCAGCAGCCAGACGGATGTTTTGCGCCGGATCTTTGGCCGCCTGTTTGGTATCGAAGTTGTCGGCATCGCCGTCAACAAAGTTACCGGTGGCGAGATCCACCAGACGGGCTTCGATCTTGTCGCCATACAGCTTGGCCAGATCGCGCTTGGCTACATCGCTGATGTCCACGCCGGCTACGGAGAGAATATTGCTCTGTTTATCCAGCGCCTTGTTCTCCTCTTGGGTAGAACGCAGGCCAACGGCAGCAACGGATACCACGATGGAACAGGCCAGACAGAGGCCGGTGACCACGCTGATGGTGCCGAAGGTTGAGTCTTTATTAAACGCCACGAGCAATCCTCCGCTTGATGTTTGCCTGAGCGACGAAATGGTCAAACAGGGGAGCAAACAGGTTTGCAAACAGAATGGCCAGCATCATGCCTTCCGGGAACGCAGGGTTGACCACGCGAACCAGCACGACCATCACGCCGATCAGGGCGCCATACCACCACTTGCCCTTGTTGGTAAAGGCGGCGGAGACGGGGTCGGTTGCCATGAAGGCCATACCGAAGGCGAAGCCACCCAGTACCAGATGCCAGTGCCACGGCATGTTGAACATGGGGTTGGTATCGGAACCGATGACGTTGAACAGCAGGGAAGTGGCGATCATACCGACCATCACGCCGGCGATGATGCGCCAGGAGGCGATGCGCATGTAGACGATCATGGCTGCGCCCAGCAGGATCATCAGGGTAGAGACTTCACCAATGGAACCCGGCAGGTTGCCAAGGAAAGCGTCCATCCAGCTGATAGCCTGACCGGTGGCACCGTTGATCAGCGCCATCTGGCCGCCCTGAGCCCACTGGCTCAGCGCGGTTGCGCCGGAGTAGCCATCAACGGCAACCCAGACTGCGTCACCGGAGATTTGGCCCGGGTAGGCGAAGAACAGGAACGCACGACCAGCCAGCGCAGGGTTCAGGAAGTTTTTGCCGGTACCACCGAACACTTCCTTGGCCATTACCACACCGAAGGTGATGCCCAGAGCAGCTTGCCACAAGGGCAGCTCGGGCGGCACGATCAGGGCAAACAGGATGGAGGTCACGAAGAAGCCTTCGTTGATCTCGTGCTTGCGCACCATGGCGAACAGCACTTCCCAGAAACCACCGACAAAGAAGACGGTGATGTAGATCGGGAAGAAGTGGGTGGCGCCAATCAGCATCTTGCTGCCGATACCGGCAACAGCCGGATCGAGGGAGGCACCCAGCATGGTGGCCAGGGCATATTGCCAGCTGCTGGCACCGGCTGCCGAGCCCATGTGGGCAATGGCGGCGATGGCCTGGTTGCCAACGTTGTACATGCCCCAGAACATGGCCGGGAACACGGCCAGCCACACCATGATCATCATGCGCTTCAGATCGAGCGCATCACGGACGTGGGCGGCATTGCGGGTAACGGTACCCGGGGTATAGAACAGGGTATACGCCGCTTCGAACAGGGCGTAGTACTTGGCGTACTTTCCACCCGGTTCGAAGTGATGTTCCATATTTTCAAGAAGTTGCTTGAAACTCATCGCTTAACCTTCCAGTTCAATCTTGGTCAGGCACTCACGCAAGATAGGGCCGTACTCGGTCTTGCCGGGGCAAACGAAAGTACAGAGGGCCAAATCTTCCTCATCCAGCTCCAGGCAACCCAGTGCTTGCGCACCGTCGGTATCGCCGGAGACCATATCCCGCAGCAGCAGGGTAGGCAGGATGTCGAGTGGCATCACCCGTTCATAGTTGCCGATAGGCACCATGGAACGGTCACTACCGTTGGTAGTGGTGGTGAAGTTGATAAGGCGACCCTTCATCAGGTGAGAGAGGGTGGTGCGGGTGATGGAGAACTTGTTGGCGCTGGGGTTGATCCAGCCCAGGAACTCTTTCTCACGACCCTCGCCCAGTGCACAGACCTGATTGTGGTAACGACCCAGATAGTCGTGAACACCATCAGCCTTGGCGCCGCTCAGCAGGGAACCGGAGATGACGCGGTTTTCATCGGCACGCAGCTCATTGTTGGTGAGCTGGCTGATGCAGGCACCCAGACGGGTACGCAGCAGACGCGGTTTGAGCACGTTCGGGCCAGCCAGGGCGATCACCTTGTCGGTATAGATCTGGCCGGTGGTGAACAGCTTGCCGAACGCGATCACATCCTGATAGTTGATGTGCCACTGCACCTTGGTGCTGCTGACCGGATCCAGGAAGTGGATATGGGTACCAGGCAGACCGGCAGGATGCGGACCGACGAAGATCTCTTCTTTGACCTGAGCCAGCGGAGAGTGGGGCAGGCTGCCTTCGCCTTTACAGACATAGACGGTGCCGTCGGTCAGACGAGTCAGCACGGCCAGACCGTCTAGAAACGCCTGAGACTGCTCTTTGATGATCAACTCTGCGTTGGCGGCCAGCGGGTTGGTGTCCATCGCGGTCACGAAGATGGCGCGCGGGGCTGAGCCTACCGCAGGGACTTTGCTGAACGGGCGAGTGCGCAGTGCGATCCACTGGCCTGATGCAACCAGGATCTCTTGCACCTTGCTGCGCTCGAGCTTGGCCAGCTCGGAAGAGGCAAAATGCTCGAAGGTCACCTGCTCATCGGAGCCGTCGAGGTCGATGACCACAGACTGGAGCACACGTTTGGCTCCACGGTTGATCTCTGAAACTACGCCGGTGGCGGGGGCCGTGAATTTAACGCCGGGATTCTTCTTGTCTTCGAAGAGCTCCTGACCTTTGATGACGCGATCACCTACTTTGACGAACATAGTAGGTCGCATCCCCACGAACTCCTCGCCCAGTGTAGCAACACGGGTGATGGCGGGGCCATCGTAGATTACTTGCTCTGGCGCACCCAGCACGGGGATGTCCAGTCCTCTTTTGATTGTAATCATACTTAATTGCACTACCGTTACGGGAAGAGAGGTTGGTTAGCGCCGAGAAATACATCACGACGGGTGGTTGAATGAGTCGCTGTTGTGGCTGCGCCGGGTGGTCAGGCTCAACAATTATTCAACATGCGAGGTCACTCAAAAGCGCTTGAGTCTACCACTTAAGGCCCATTTTCTGCCATGCCAAATAGGCAAAATCCCTGCGTCATCACAAAATTAACCTGCAATGAATAACCCCTGAATTCCTTGTAAGCTGTGGTTTTAAAGGTTTTTTATTTTAATACCCCAATGTGGGTATTTTTGTGTAAGGCTGTGACTCAGCTGCTAGGGAAAACTGAATTAAATACCTATTTATGGTTGTCAGGATCAGCAGGCTGGCGGCTTTTTGTTTAATTTTTGTGTGTTTGTCACCCATAGGGCGGTGGGGCAGCGCAATGGGTGACAGCCAGCCGATCAGGAGTGCGAGGGGTTGCCTACACAAGCTGGTGTGCGTGGTGCCTTACCCTTCTCCTGCCACTCGCTTGCCGTGTAGGTATGCAGTGCAAGTGCATGGACAGCGCCGGCCAGCTCATCGGCCAGGATGGCGTTGACCTGACGATGGCGAGAGAGAAGGCGCTGACCCGCAAACTGTTCGCTGACGATCACCACCTTGAAGTGGCTCTCTGAGCCCGGTTCCACGCGATGCATATGGCTCTCATTGATCACTTCCAGCAGAGTGGGGGAGAGGGCTGCCGTCAGCTTGGCTTCAATCAGTTGTTGGATAGTCATAGGATCAGCTTCCAGAGTGAATGTCGGACCATTCTATCGGCTGTCTGGGTGTGGAATAAGCCCCCGCAAAAGGAAAATCACCTGCTATCCGTTCATTGGCACGCTCCGAACTGGTGAAATTCCTGCTCCTCGCTAGAATAGCGCCACTTTGCGTCGCACCTGGCGCCTGTATCCATGAATGAAGCCGAGGTTGGACTCTTCTTATGCAAACCCTTCTCGACACTCCCCATTGCCGACTCACGCTCTACCGCTACCCACGCCAGAGTCAGGAGACCCTGCAAGCCTGGGATGCAGCTGACGAATATCTGATCAACACTCTGGCGGAGTCCCCCCTCGAGCAGGCGGGCCCCGTCATCATCATGAATGACGGTTTTGGCGCGCTGGCCGCCTATCTGCATCCGCACTCCCCCTGCTGCGTCACCGACTCCTACATCAGTGAGCGGGCGACCCTGGCCAATCTGGCCGAAAACGGACTGGATGCGGGTGGTATCCGCTTGCAGGATGCGCTGGCGCCGCTGCCCGATGCTCCTGCGCTGGTGGTGATCAAGGTCTCCAAATATCAGGCACTGCTGGAGCAGCAACTGCTGGCGCTGCGGGAGGTGGTGACACCGGCAACCCGCGTTATCGCTGCCGGCAAGGCGAAGGATATTCATACCTCCACCCTCAAGTTGTTCGAGAAGTATCTGGGGCCTACCCGTACCTCGCTGGCCTGGAAGAAGGCGCGCCTCATTCACTGCGAGCCGCAGGCCGGGCAACCCGAGCTGGCCAACCCCTTCCCGACCGTGTGGCCGCTGGAGGGGAGTGGCATGCTCATCCACAACTATGCCAATGTCTTCTCGCGCACCAGTCTCGATATTGGTGCCCGCTTTATGCTGGACAATCTGCCCATCCACAGTGCCCGCAAGGTGATCGATCTGGGCTGTGGCAATGGGGTGCTGGGTCTGTCGCTGCTCGCCAAAGACAGCGAGGTGGAGGTGACCTTTATCGATGAATCCTATATGGCGGTTGCCTCGGCACAACTCAACGTCGAGCACAATCTGCCTGATGCTCTGCCGCGAGCCCGCTTTATGGTCAACAACTGTCTCGACGGGGTGGCGGTCGGTTCGGCGGATCGGATCCTCTGCAATCCCCCCTTCCATCAGTTGCAGGCGATCACCGATCATATCGCCTGGCAGATGTTCAGTGATGCGCACCGGGTGTTGCCTCGCGGAGGGGAACTCTGGATAGTAGGCAACCGTCATCTGGACTATCACAACAAACTCAAGCGCTTGTTTGCCAACGCACAAGTCGTTGCGTCGAACAGCAAATTCGTTATTTTGAAAGCCATCAAACGCTAAAGCCAAAGGAAACCATGATGAAAAAGTCACTCTTGCTGCTGGCCGCCCTGATGCTGGGCGGGTGTGCCACTCATTGGCCGGAGACGGCGCTGCTCAATCCGCAGGTGATCCCCGCCAACCAGCAATATTACTCTGGCAATCGCATCACCATGGAAGGGGTAGACAAGCGTGAGGCTGCCTATGTCTTCTCCATCAAACACAAGGAGAAAGCGCCGGTGCTGGTCAACAGCGAGCGCCCGCTCAATCTGCTGATGGCCGAACGGCTGGCGGAAGGACTGCGTAGTCAGGGTCTGGAAGTGGGCAACAGTGGTACCACCAACCTGACGCTGGTGATATCCAGTGCCGCGGTCAATGTGGAAGAGAAGACCTTTACCTATGTCACCAAGTCCCGTGTCAGCCTGCAGGTGATCGCCGATTTCCAGGGTAACCGTCTGACCAAGCAGTTCAACATGTCCTCCAGCAAGGAGAGTCCGAGCGAGCCAAGCATGGCCGATCTCGAGTCTACACTGAACCTGCAACTGGGTAGCGTGCTGCAGCAGATCATGGCCGATGAGGCGCTGCGCGGTTACCTTAAAGGTCAACCGAACGGCGCAGGGGTCTGATGATGAAAAAACTCTGGTTGCTGGCCATGTTGATCGCCCCGCTGGCGTTCGCGGGTCCGAAAGTCAGAATGGAGACCAACCACGGCAATATCGTGGTGGAGCTGGCGTCCAAGCAGGCGCCCCAGACGGTGAAAAACTTCCTGCGCTACGTGGCGGATGGCAGCTATGACGGCAGCATCTTCCACCGGGTGATCCAGGATTTCGTGGTGCAGGGGGGGGGCTACAACCAGCAGTTCCAGCAACTGCCAACTTATGAGCCGGTGGTCAACGAGTCTCGCGGTGGCTTGCCCAACAAGCGCGGCACCATCGCCATGGCCCGCACCCAGGCAGTCGACAGTGCCACTCGCCAGTTCTACTTCAATCTTGTCGACAACAATAACCTCAACGCCGGTGGCTCTGCGGGTTATACCGTGTTCGGCCAGGTGGTGCAGGGGATGGAAGTGCTGGACAAGTTGGCCCAGGTTCAGACCGGTTACAGCCCCATTCTGCGTGCCAACGATGTGCCGACCAGCCCCATCATTCTGAAGAAGGTGGTATTACTGGCAGAAACCCCGACAGACAAGAAAGCGGGCAAGTAACTCTCGCCAGACAGAGTGCGTCACTTCGCACTCGTCAGGCCACAATACAAGGCTCATCCCCTCCGGGATGGGCCTTTTCTCTGGCCAGGCTTCTTGCGCCTATCTCCTTACCTGCCTTGGCTATCTGTCATCAACCTGCCAAAATGACGCACTTTTCCAAAGTCGTCAGGTAGTTGAATATGATCCGCACACCGAGTTGGCGGGAATCGCTAGCCGTTTATCTCGAAGCTCGAGTACTCATTCTCTTTGCCATGGGCTTTTCATCGGGTCTGCCGCTGTTGCTTGTATTTGGCACCCTCTCATTCTGGTTACGCGAGGCAGATGTCAGCCTGACCGATATCGGTTACATGAGCTGGGTGGCGCTGGCCTACGGCTTTAAATGGTTGTGGTCGCCGCTGGTGGATCGTATGCCATTGCCACTGCTCTCTACCCTGTTGGGGCGTCGTCGTAGCTGGATGTTCTTCTCCCAGCTATTGATCGCGGCTGCGTTGGTAGGGATGGCGTTTTGTGATCCCAAGAGCGGGTTGACTCATTTGGCCTTGTTCGCCCTGCTGGTGGCCTTTGCCTCGGCGACTCAGGATATCGTGATCGACGCCTATCGCATCGAATCCGCGCCCGAGCGACTGCAGGCTGCGATGGCGGCCTCCTACATGACTGGCTACCGGTTGGCGATGATCATCGCCGGTGCCGGCGCATTGGCGCTGGCAGCCTGGTTTGGCAGCAACAGCGGCTATGACTATCGTGGCTGGCAGATCACTTATCTGGTGATGGCCGGTCTGATGTCGCTTGGGATGATTACCACCCTGTTCTGCCATGAACCGGATATCGATCTGGCCGGTCAGGGCAGGCAACAGGCTGAGCGCAAGGCGCTGCTGCTGGAAAAGGGGTGGCCCGCTCCCTTGGCAAGTGCCGGAGCATGGGGTTATGAGGCGGTCTGGAGTCCGTTTGCCGACTTCTTTCGCCGCTATGGTCGCTCGGCGCTGCTGATCCTGTTGCTTATCGCCTGTTATCGGATTGCGGATGTGGTGATGGGGGTGATGTCCAACAGCTTCTATGTGGATATGCAGTTCAGCAAGACCGAAGTCGCCACTATCACCAAGGTGTTTGGCGTTATCATGACGCTAGTGGGGGCGGCACTGGGGGGCGTGCTGGTGATGCGGTTTGGCACGCTGCGGATCCTGTTTCTGGGGGCGCTGCTCACCGCCAGCACCAATCTGCTGTTCGCTCTGCTCAATCAGGTTGGCCATAATCTCGAGCTGCTGACCCTGATTATTTCGCTGGATAACCTCAGCGCCGGCATCGCCACTGCGGCGTTTGTCACCTATTTGTCCAGCCTGACCAATGTGGCATTTTCGGCGACTCAGTACGCACTGTTCAGCTCGGTGATGTTGTTGCTGCCCAAGTTGCTAGCCGGTTTTTCGGGACAGGTGGTGGAGCAGATTGGCTACAGTGCTTTCTTCGTCGGCACCAGTCTGTTGGGCTTGCCTGTGTTGTTGTTGATTGTGCTGGTCGCCCGCAAGGGGAGTGAGTTGTTCTCAGATGCTGACAAATAGCAAGCGTTTGCGTAGAATCGGGGGTGATTAGATTCACACTTCCGGATAAAGTTCCCGAGAAGTTGTTTCACCCCCAATTTTATTTGATTAGAATTCCTCTCGCTCCTTGTGGGCAGGCTACGGAAAACCTCAACTAACGCACAAGAGACCAATAAAATGGCCAAATTTACCAAGACTCTGATCGCTGCCGGTCTGCTGGCTGCCGCCGCTACTCCGGCCTTTGCTGCTGACTACAGCGGTGACATCCACAAGAATGACTACAAGTGGATGCAGTTCAACGTAATGCACACTATCGACCAGCGTCCTTTCACTACCGGTGAAGAGGACTACAACGATACCTATTTTGAAATGGAGTTCGGTGGTCGCTCCGGCCTGTTTGACCTGTACGGTTACGTCGACGTATTCGATATTTTCGACTCCCGTCACAGCAATAAACACCATGGTCAGAACCTGTTCATGAAGTTTGCACCGCGTATGTCTCTGGATGCGCTGACAGGTAAAGATCTCTCCTTTGGTCCTGTGCAAGAGCTTTACATTGCCAACCTGAACAACGTTGGTGACAAGCAGATGGAAAACCAGCTGGGTCTGGGTGCCGATGTGATGGTTCCCTGGTTTGGCAAGGTTGGCATGAACCTGTATGCACGTCACGCCACCGAGAACCAGTTCTTCACCGAAGAAGAAGGTGAGTGGAACGGTTATCAGTTCTCCATGAACTGGTTCAAGCCTTTCTATACCTTCGGCAACGGCAGCTTTGTCTCCTACCAGGGTTATCTGGATTATCAATTCGGCCTGGATACCCATGACCGTGCTGACCGTACCAGCGACAACCTGGCTACCTTCCACGGTATCTACTGGCACTCCGATCGCTACGCGGTTGGTTATGGCCTGAAGTATTTCATGGATGCCTACGGTACCAAAGATGGCTCCAAAGCCTACGACGGTACCCCGTGGAAGAGCACCGGCTTCAGCCACTACTTCTCTGTTACCTACAAGTTCTAATAAAACTTGGGGAACAAAAAACCGGAGCATTTGCTCCGGTTTTTTTATGGTCGCGATTTAGATAGCGTGGCGCGAGTCATCAAGTGCGCCACGGCTGAGTGGATAAATCAGTCGCGGAAGTTCTGGAACTGCATCGGTTGACCCAGTTCGGCGCCACGGACCAGTGCCATGGTCTCTTGCAGATCGTCACGCTTCTTGCCGGTGACACGTACTTCATCACCCTGGATGGCGACCTGTACCTTGATTTTGGAGTCCTTGATCAGCTTGACCAGCTTCTTGGCGATCTCTTTCTCGATCCCCTGCTTGAATTTGACGGTCAGGTGGAAACGCTTGCCGGAGTGAACCGAGTCACCCACTTCCATGGAGCTGTTTTCGATGTTGCGCTTGAGCAGGGCGCCGCGCAGGATTTCGACCATCTGCTTGAGCTGGAAATCGGCATCGGCTTCCAGTTTTACCTCTTCCTTGTTCAACTCGAAGCTGGCTTCTACCCCACGAAAATCGAAACGGGTGGCCAGTTCACGATTGGCGTTGTCGACAGCGTTCAACACCTCGTTCATTTTGACTTCAGAGACAATATCGAATGACGGCATAGCCGGAGCTCCTCATGTTGCGTTATCGGGGGGCAAATCTACCAGAAAACGGGCAAATTTGCTGATTTTGATGGGGTTGCTCTGCTAGAATCCCCTGCGCACAGGACGGGTGGACCCGTTAGTGTCCACCAGCGACATCTTCACTTATTCCCGGTAACAGGTTGAGAGGATTGCAACCCTTACCCTGACAGAGTCACACCATGCCAAGCGGATTAAAAAATTCCCGACAGCCCGTTATTCCACCCGTTACTCCGAAGTGGTCACTGTTGGGTTGTGGCGCCCTCGGCGGCGTTTTTGCCTCCCTGCTGACCCAGAGTGGTCAATCCACCCGTGTCTTGTTGCGCGAACATCATAAGTCCACGCTCCATCCGGGGATCGATTTCACCTCGCTGGAGGGGCATGTCCAGCTGCTCAATATCGAGCGCGGATTTGTCAGCAAACCCGGCAAGATCCAGCGTCTGCTGGTGATGACCAAGGCCAGTCAGGTGATTGCCGCACTGACGCCGCTGGTGGGTAAGCTGGATGCCGGCGTGCCGATCGTCTTGCTGCACAACGGGATGGGCATTGCCGAGCAGGTGGTCGAGATGTTCCCGCACAATCCGGTGATTGCCGGTGTCACCAGCCATGGCGCCATGCAGTGCGGCCATTTTGTCTTCCGTCATACTGGCAAGGGTGAAACCTGGCTTGGCCCGATCAACGACGCAGCCAAGGCCCACGCCGCGCTCGCGGATGAGCTGGCGCTGGCACTGGGCCAGGCTGGCTGGGATGAGCAGATATTGACGCGCCAGTGGCAAAAGCTGGCTATCAACTGTGCCATCAATCCCCTGACGGCTCTCTACAAGCTGAAAAATGGCGAGCTGGCTGGTCCCCGTTTTGCCGATGCCCTGCAGCAAATCTGCGTGGAAGTGGCGGATGTGATGTGTGCCGAAGGGATTGCAACCACAGCCGAAGAGTTGCAGCGTCGGGTGATGACAGTGGTGGAGCTGACCGCTGACAATTACTCCTCCATGCATCAGGATATGGAGCTGGGACGCGAGACCGAGATTGAGGCCATCACCGGCTTCCTGTTGGCCAAGGCTGCCCGGCATGGCATTGCCGTACCAGTCAATCAGGGTCTCTATCAGGCGATCAAAGAGAAGAGCCAGGCCGTCTGATCTTTTACATGGCAGAGCAAGCAGCAAGGAGGCGAACATGAGTGTACTGGTGCTGGTGGCCCCCGGGTCGGAAGAGATAGAGACGGTTGCGATTGTCGATACCCTGGTGCGCGCCAGCATCGAGGTGGTGCTGGCCTCTTGTTGTCCAACCGGATCTCGGCAGGTGAAGGCATCGCGTGGGGTACAGCTGGTGGCTGATTGTCATATCGACGAGCTGACCCGTCGGGACTTTGAAGCCATCGTGGTGCCCGGCGGTTTGCCCGGCAGCGAAGTGATCCGCGATACCCCGCTGGCCATCGATCTGCTCAAAGAGCAGGCCGCTCTTGGCCGCTGGCGCGCGGCCATATGCGCCGCCCCTGTGGTGGTCTTGCAACATCACGCTCTGCTGGATGGTGCCATTGTCACCTGTCATCCCGGCTTTCAGTCCCGACTACCGGCATCGCAGCTGTCACATGAGCGGGTAGTCAGAGATGAGGCTCATCGCCTTATCACCAGCCAGGGGCCGGGCAGCGCCATCGAGTTTGCGCTCGAACTGGTTCGGGTGCTGCGCGGGGATGATGTGGCGGCCACTGTCGCTGGCCCTATGGTGCTGCCTTGAGCGCACTCTGCTGCAGAATCAAGCTGGTCATGCTTTGAAAAATGGGCCCCGGTCATCTTGATCGGGGCCCGTTTGTTATCTGCTGTTGTCGGTCACGCCATCTTGTCCGGCTCAGTAGTCGTACTGTGAGCACTGTTTTTTGTTGTACTCAGTTTTCCAGCGTGCCAATTCTTGCTCTGTGCCGAGCTTGTCCCCTTTCTTGATGGCCTGTTCCAGTATCTCAATCCGGTCGTACAGCCAGCGGCACTCTGCCGTCGGGTTGTTCTTGCCGATGCCGGTCAACGGCAGCAAACAGAGTCCCAGCCAAAGATATTTCATCCCGAACGCTCCTTGTCATTGTGGTAGTAAAGGTCTCCTTGGAGTCTACTATTTTAGCCGCAACGAGAGAGATAGAGCTGCGGTTATCCTTGGGGTAAGATGATGCCATGTCTGTTTATTTATACAGTGGTATGCGCAAGATCATCCATATCGACATGGACTGTTTTTTTGCCGCGGTGGAGATGCGGGACAATCCGGCCTTGCGGGAGGTGCCGCTCGCCATCGGTGGGGCCTCCGAGCGGCGCGGTGTTATCTCGACCTGCAACTATGTGGCGCGCCGGTTCGGGGTGCGCTCCGCCATGCCGAGCGCACTGGCGAAAAAACTCTGCCCGCCGCTGGTACTGATCCCTGGGCGAATGGCGGTGTACAAGGATATCTCCCGTCAGCTCAGGGCCATTTTCCTGCGCTATACCGATCAGGTTGAACCGCTGTCACTGGACGAGGCTTACCTAGACGTGACCCACAGCCGCTGCTGTGGCGGCAGCGCCACCCTGATGGCGCAAGAGATCCGGCAAGCCATCGTCTCCGAACTGGCATTGACCGCCTCGGCCGGAGTGGCCCCCAACAAGTTTCTCGCCAAGCTCGCCTCGGAGCAGCGTAAACCCGATGGTCTGTTTGTCATTCGTCCCGACGAAGTGGCCGAATTTGTCTGCCAGTTGCCCCTCGGCAAACTGCCCGGGGTGGGGCGCAAGACTGCCGAGCGGCTGGAGGCACAGGGGCTCTACACCTGTGAGGATGCGCGGGCCTTGTCGGCACAAGAGCTGTGCAGCCGTTTTGGCAAGCTGGGGGAGATGTTGACGACCCGGATCTGGGGGCTGGATGAACAGCCGGTGCAGGCGCACCGGATCCGCAAAACCATCGGGGTGGAGACCACCCTGGCGAGCGATGTTTGTGACGAAGCCGCCTGCCTGACGGTATTGCAGCAACTGCTGCCGGAGCTAGAGCGGCGATTTCAGCTGGCGTGCCCTGCCGAGCAGGTGATGGGGCAGGGAATCAAGCTCAAGTTTGCCGATTTCCACCAAACCACCGTCTATCGCAGTCAGGGTGGCTATCAGCCAGCCTTGTTCGTTCCCCTGCTCAAAGAGGGGCTACTGCGGGCACAAGGGCGTTCGGTTCGCCTGCTGGGCTTGGTGGTGGGTTTGCCAAAAGAGGGTGAAGTTAATCAACTCTCGCTGGATTTGCTGTGAGATAGTTAAGTTTTTGTTTATAAAGTCGATAATCTATCCATATCTGTATGACGTAGGAATATTGGCATGAGCGCTCTTTCTGTCCAGGGTCGGATTACCCTGATCGCCGGTTGCTGTCTGTTGGTGACAGCCGCCGCTCTGGTTGCCTCTTCGATTTACAACGCGAACAAGATGCAACAGCAGGTGCGGCAAGCCACCATGCACGAGGCGCAGCAGTCTGCCGAGAACTGGATGAAGGCGATGGGCTCGGAGCAGGCGGCCAAGGTGACCAGCTATCTCGATGAGGCCTATTTCCGCGCCAGTTTGCTGGCGGAGAGCGTGTTGTTCCAGCGCAAGAATGCGGCCGAGAACTTTGTCCATTCGGAGGCGCTGCGCAGCGCCGTCAATCAGCAACTGCACGATGCCGTTGCCTCATCGACCAATCTGCTTGGTGTCTATGCGGTGTTCGAGCCTGACCAGCTGGATGGGGAAGACAGCAACTATCAGGGCTCCACGGCGCTGGGTTCCAACGACAAGGGGCGTTTTTCCAGTTACTGGGCCTATGACAACGGCAAGATAGAGCCGGAAGTGCAGAATGAGGATGTACTGGCCGATGAGAGCCCGACCGAGGCTGGTGGAATCGAAAACGAGTGGTATCGCTGCAGTATTCGCACCCGTGCCCTCTGCCTGCTGGAGCCCTATCTGGACGATGTGGGCGATAAACAGATATTGATGACCTCGGTGACGGTCCCGCTGCTGGAGCAGGAGACCTTGCTGGGGATGGTCGGGGTCGATATCTCGCTGGCCACTTTGCAGAGTTTGGTCAGCACCATGGACAAGGAGCTCTATGACGGCAAGGGCAGAATATTGCTGGTCAGTCACGAGGGGCGCGTGGCGGGAGCCGATGAGTTCGATGTGACCATGGGGCGTGGGCTGGATCAGAAGTATCAGGGGCTGGCCAGTGAGCTGAAAGGCTGGCTCAGTCAGGGTCAGGAGCTGACTCGCTGGAGCAGCGACGGCACCCTGTTGCAGACCTTTGTCCCGGTATCCATGCGTGGCACCGACCGTAAATGGGGCATCTACATTGAATTGCCACGGGCCGTAGTGCTGGCCTCGGCCCAGCAATTGCAAGATGAGCTGGCCAGTGAAGCCAATCGCAGCGTGGTCTCGCAGCTGTCGATCGGAGTGCTGATCTCGCTGGTTGCCCTGAGTTTTATCTGGTTGATGGCGCGCCAGATTGTGGCACCCATCCGCGCTGTAGTTGCCCGCCTCAAGGATATCGCCAGTGGTGAGGGGGATTTGACCCAGCGTATCGAGATCCAGCGGCAAGACGAGATCGGCGAGCTGGCCAAGTGGTTCAACAGCTTCCTCAACAAGTTGCAATCCACCATCAGTCAGGTGATTGATACCGTCTCCGGTACGCGCAACAGTGCCGAGCGAGCCGCGCAAGTGGCCGAGCGCACCAGCAGTGGCATGCAGGCCCAGTATCAGGAGATCGATCTGGTGGCGACGGCATTTGAGGAGCTGAGCGCCACCGCGTTGCAGGTCTCCGGTAATGCCGGCTCGGCGGTGGCGGCTGCCAACACCACTGATGCCGCGGCGCAAGAGGGCAAATATGTCGTTGCCGACACCCAGGAGGCGATGCGCAAGCTGATGACCATTATCAACGATGCCCAGCCGGTGGTGGAGCGGCTCTCCGCCAACAGCGACAACATCAATGACATTCTTATCGTGATCCAGGGAATTGCCGAGCAGACCAACTTGCTGGCGCTGAATGCGGCTATTGAAGCGGCGCGGGCCGGTGAGCAGGGCCGTGGCTTTGCCGTGGTGGCTGATGAGGTGCGCAATCTGGCCGGTCGCACCCAGAATGCCATCGTCGAGATCCAGACCCTGATCAGCCAACTGCAATCCGGTACCGGCGCCGTGGTCAAGGCTATCCGCGATGGTCATGGTCAGGCTGACGAGACGCTCGCCAAGGTGGATCTCTCGGTGCAGGTGCTGGAGCAGATTATCCAGTCGGTCTCCACCATCCATCAGATGAACGAGCAGATTGCCCGGGCGGCGCAGGAGCAGAGCCGGGTGGCGGACGAGATCAACCGCAACGTCAGCAACATTCGCGATGTGAGCCACACCATTCGGGCCGAGGCGGCGACCTCCGCCGAAAATGGTCGCGAGCTCTCTGCTCTGGCGGACAAACAGCAGCAGCTGGTGGGGCAGTTCAAGGTATAGAAGGGATGAAAAAAGGCGCCATCCAGCTGGAGGCGCCAAACACATTCAGATGACAGACTGGGTCAAACCGGTGAGATTTGAGCCCCTCTTCCCGCAGAGGAAGAAACACAACACCACAATCACAGTCGAAAGACTCACTAAAAACACATGTAAACCAACATGTAGTAGAAAATGTGAGCCATATGACGACTGATTACTGGGCGAATTATGTTTATTCACTGGTCGACCCGCAACCGACAAATTATAATGCGCCCCATTAGAAAAACTCATCGTCGGCTGGTGTCATGTCTCGTCGTTTACCCCCGCTCAATGCCCTCAAGGCGTTTGAAGCTGCGGCTCGTCACTTAAGCTTTACCCGCGCAGCAGAAGAGTTGTTTGTGACTCAGGCTGCCATCAGTCACCAGATCAAGGCGCTGGAGGAGTATCTTGGCATCAAGCTGTTCCGCCGCAAAAACCGCTCCTTGTTGCTGACCGAAGAGGGGCAGGGTTATTTCCTGGATATCAAGGACATCTTTGCCTCCATCTCAGAGGCGACCGACAAGCTGCTGGCCCGCAGTGCCAAGGGGGCGTTGACTGTCAGTTTGCAGCCGAGTTTCGCCATCCAGTGGCTGGTGCCGCGGTTGGTCAAGTTCAGCGAGCGCCACCCCGATATCGACGTGCGGATCAAGGCGGTCGATCTCGACGAAGGGTCGCTCACCGACGATGTGGATGTGGCCATCTATTACGGCCGCGGCAACTGGCCGGGTCTGCGCTCGGACAAGCTGCATACGGAATACCTGATCCCGGTCTGTTCCCCCTTGCTGCTGACCGGGCCCAAACCGCTGCGTACGCCGCAAGATTTGACTCTTCATACCCTGCTGCACGATACCTCCCGCCGCGACTGGAAGGCGTGGTTCCGCCAGCTCGATATCGATGCCCCCAACGTCAATCAGGGGCCCATCTTCAGCCACTCCACCATGGTGATCCAGGCGGCGATCCACGGCCAGGGGGTGGCGCTTGGCCACAGCGTGCTGGCACAACCCGAGATTGAGGCCGGCCGCCTTATCTGCCCGTTCGAGCAGGTGCTGGTGAGCAAAAATGCTTTCTATCTGGTGTGCCAGGAGCAACAGTCGGATCAGGGCAAGATCGTTGCCTTCCGCGACTGGATGCTGGAGCTGGTGGAGCAGGAAGAGGCGCGTCGCAGGGCAAGGCTCGCCGATGCCTGATGTGATCCGCGAGGGGGCAACTGATGCCCCCGTTCGGGTGCAGGAATGGATCATGCCTTTCTTGCCGAGTTGTCACGTCTGCTGGCTGGCCCCGACATCGAAGTGGTGCGCTTCAACTTTCCCTACATGACAAAGCGTGCACAGGATGGCAAGCGCCGTCCGCCGGACAGGGCGCCTGTGCTGCTCGCCCATTGGCACGACATGATCTGCGAGTTTGCCCATCCACGGCTGTTTCTGGCGGGCAAGTCGATGGGCGGGCGGATGGCGGCGGAACTGTATAGCGCAGGCGAGGGTGAGATGAATGCTGCAGGATTGCTCATTCTCGGGTATCCTTTCCACCCTCCGGCCAAGCCCGACAGTTGGCGAGGCGAGGTACTCAAGCATATTGCAGTGCCAACTCTGCTGTTGCAGGGGGAGCGCGATACCTTCGGTAGTCGCGCCGAACTGGCCGATTTCCCCTTCTCACCCGACGTATCGGTCCATTGGTTGACCGATGGTGATCATGGTTTCAAACCGCGTAAAGCTAGTGGCGTGAGTGAGCAGGATAATATGCAGCATGCAGCGGCGGCCATCAGCCATTTTGTGGCCCGGCATGGATAGCACGAGAGGGTTGGCTTTATTGCCAGCCTCGATGAGAGAGGGAGAGTGAGGATGCAGATCCATCGACATTGGCTGATATTGGCCGGTCTCTTCGGGTTGACGGCCACCATGCTGGGGGCTTATGGCGCCCATGGATTGGCGGCGACCGGCATTACGCCCGAGCGTCTGGCGGCATTCAATACCGCCGTGCAATATCAGTTTTTTCACGCATTGGCCCTGCTGGTTCTGGGCTGGTGTGGTGTGCGCAGCAAGGTGATCCACCTGGCTGGCACCGCTTTTGTGCTGGGGATCATCGGATTCTCCGGCAGTATTTACGCCATGGTGCTGCTTGGCAGCAAGGGGCTGGGGTTGATTACCCCGGCCGGTGGCCTCTGTTTTATGTTGGGATGGGCGGCTTTGATTTGGGCCGGCTGTCGTCTTGGAGGAAAAAATGAATAATCTGCTGCTTTATTGCCGCCCCGGTTTTGAGAAAGAGGCGGCTGCAGAGATCACCGAGCGTGCCGGTAACATGCAGTGCTACGGTTTCGCCCGGGTCAAGGACGACAGCGGTTATGTGATCTTCGAACTGTATGACGAGGAGCAGGCGGACCTGCTGGCTCGCAAGCTGCCATTCCGGGAGCTCATCTTCATTCGCCAGATGCTGGTGGTCACCCATGAGCTGAAGGATCTGGATGTCGCGGACAGGATCTCCCCCATCCTTGAGGCGGTGAGTGACTACACCATTTGCGGTGATCTGCGGGTCGAAACCGCGGACACCAACGAAGCGAAAGAGCTGTCGGCCTTCTGCCGCAAGTTCACCGTGCCGCTTCGTCAGGCGCTGCGCAGCAACGAGATCCTGACCAAGAAGGAGACGCCAAACCGTCCGGTGTTCCACGCCTTCTTCATGGCCAATGATCATGTCTTGCTGGGCTACTCCTATTCGTTCAACAACTCCGGATTCCACATGGGGATCCCGCGCCTGCGCTTCCCGGCCGATGCACCGAGCCGCTCCAGCCTCAAGCTGGAGGAGGCGTTTTACGTGTTCGTGCCGCGGGAAGAGTGGGATGTGCGTCTCTGCTCAGGCATGAAGGCGGTGGATCTGGGCGCCTGCCCGGGTGGCTGGACCTATCAGCTGGTGCGTCGTGGCATGATGGTGACGGCGGTTGACAACGGCATGATGGCCCAATCCCTGATGGATACTGGTCAGGTCAAGCATATCCGGGATGACGGTTTCGTCTGGCGTCCGAGCAAGAAGAACACCTACTGGCTGGTGTGCGACATGGTCGATAAACCGGCGCGGGTCGTTCACATGATTGCGGACTGGTTCCGTGAGGGTGACTGCCAGGAGGCGATGTTCAACCTCAAGCTGCCGATGAAGAAGCGTTATGCCGAGTCGGTGCACAATATCGAGGTATTGCGCGAGATGCTCAAGGAGATCGACAACGCGTTCGTGATCCAGGCCAAGCAGCTCTATCACGATCGAGAAGAGATCACAGTGCATGTTTACAACAAGTACTGGGTCTCCAAACTCGAGCCCAAGGCGTGATGTAGCAGTTCTGCCCTTACGATAAATACCAAGGCCGACAGGGAAACCTGTCGGCCTTTTGCTATTCGGTTGCCGGAAAATATCAGAAACGGTAATCGAGGCGCAGGGAGGATTCGTCGTCGGTCACCTTGATCTCTATCTGCAGCGGGATGGTTTTGTCGACCGGATTGAATTGCATCTTTATCCCATCTCCTCTCAGCCTGAGGGCGGTGTTCATTCCGCCAGCCTTGAACTTGACCTTGGGTCTGAAGCGTTCGACCGACAGACTGACGCTCTTTTCCGGGGTCAGATTGAGCTGCGGGTAGGAGGTGATCTTTTGATTACCAAAGTTGTCGGTGGAGACTTCAATACCAAACGACAGGGGTTTGGGTGCCTTGAGCAGGTCGTTGGTATTCAGGCTCGAGCGCCATACCTCGGTGGCAGTCCGTTTTTCCTGCTGTGGCAGTTTGGCGGTTTGGGTCTGTTGATCCTGCTCGAAAGCACTGGCAGTACCACAAACCAGCATCAGACCCGAAACCAGATAGCACCCGTATCCCTTCATGAAAAACACTCCCTGTTCTTCTTCTCTATTGAACATAGTTGCTGTTCGGGGAGTGGCAAAGGATTCGGAAATATAAAAAAGGGAGCAGAAACTCCCTTTTAAAATCAATGAATTAACTCAAAGACGATCGATGATGGCCTGGGTGAATTCGCTGGTGGAAGCCGTGCCACCCAGATCGCGGGTGACCCGATCACCGGATTCGATGGTGGCTCGTACTGCTTCGCGTATCCGCTCTGCTTTATCCTGCATGCCGAGGTACTCCAGCATCTGGATGGAGGCGAGGATCACCGAGGTCGGGTTGGCGATATTCTTGCCAGCTATGTCAGGCGCAGAGCCGTGGACCGCTTCGAAGATGGCCGCGCCATCGCCGATGTTGGCGCCGGGCGCCATGCCAAGGCCGCCAACCAGACCGGCGCAAAGATCCGAGAGGATATCGCCGAACAGGTTGGTGGTGACCATGACATCGAAACGCTCCGGATACATCACCAGATTCATGCAGGCGGCATCGACGATCATCTCCTCGCTCTGTATATCCGGGTAGTGGCTGGCGATTTCACGGGCCACTTCGAGGAACAGGCCGGAGGTCGACTTGAGGATGTTGGCCTTGTGGATGATGGTGACCTTCTTGCGCCCTTCCTGACGAGCCAGCTCGAAGGCGAACTTGACGATGCGCTCGGCCCCTTCGCGGGTGATGATGCTCATCGCCTCGGCACTCTTGTTGTCATCGCTGCGCTTCTGACCTGCACCCGAGTACATCCCCTCGGTGTTTTCACGCACCGTGATGATGTCGATATTGTCGTAACGGCTTCTGGTGCCCTTGAAGGAGATGACCGGGCGCACGTTGGCGTAGAGGTTGAACTTCTTGCGCAGGGAGACGTTGATGGAGGTAAAACCGCCGCCGACCGGTGTAGTCAATGGCCCTTTCAGGCTCACCTTGTTCTTCTCAATCAGATCCAGGGTGGCTTGGGGCAGCAGCTCGCCATGCTTCTCGAGGGCAACCAGACCTGCATCAGCGTATTCGTACTCAAAGTCACAACCCGCATGGGTCAGGATCTGGATGGCTGATTCAATGATGCTGGGGCCGATGCCGTCGCCGGGGATCACGGTAATTTTTCTTTTAGACATGAGAGGGTTCCACTTCCAGGGTATAGGGGAGGATGGGGCTGCTTTATAGCATTTACTCAGCAAACCAACCACATTCCTTTACATTCTACTCACTTTCATCAACAGCGAGGGTGAGTCTCGTCATGGTTCGCGCCCTTGCCCGTATTTTTGTTCGGCCATTTAGTCCGGCTGGGGCGGGTAGCGGATGTCCCGCAGGTTGAATCCCAGCGGAATATCCCGCTGCAAGCGCACCAGCCGCTGGGCCAGCAGGGCCTCATCCTGATGCTGGCGCAGCTTGAGCAGTGGCTTGGTGGCATCCTCTTGCTGGCAGGCTTCGAGCATGGCTGCCAGGTTGCCATATTGCTGCAACAGCTGAGTGGCTGTCTTGGGGCCGATCCCCGGAACCCCCTTGATATTGGAACCGCCGATGCCGGTCAGGGCCCAGAAGTCGACCAGCTGATTAGGTGCTACCCCATATTGCTGCTGGACGAAGGCGGCATCCAGCCAGCGTTTGTTGAAGTAGTCGCGCACCCGGATCTGCGGGCAGATCAGTTGGCAGAAGCCCTTGTCGGTGGAGATGATGGTCGCCTGATGGCCGTGGCTGGCGATGCCGCTGGCCAGGGTGGCGATAAGGTCATCCGCTTCATCGGTCTCGGAGAGCAGGGCATCGACACCGCACTCCCAAAAGGCATCCTGCAGGGTCGCCAACCCCTCACGCAGTTCGGGGGGCATGGGGGTTCGCCCCTCCTTGTAGGCCGGATAGACCTCTTTGCGCCAGCTATGCACCTCGCCATCAAACACGGCAATGACATGGGTTGGCTCGCTATTGGCCAGCAGCTTGCGGCAGGTATTGATAAGGTTGGCGCGGGCTGCAACCAGCGCCTGGGCAGGGGTCAGTGCCTGTTGGGCCTGTACCGCGTGCAGACGGCGAATGAGATTGAGGGCATCGATGATAAGCAGGTGTGGCCGGATAGTTGACATGGGGCACTCTTGGCGGTCGGGACGCCCCATTGTAACAAACCGCTCGCCTTATGGGGGATTGATAGCGGTCGGGAAGGCATAGCGCCAATAAAGAGGGGCGTCGCTGCGCCCCTCTGTCGATGATGTATCTGTACCCTAGCGGACGATTTCGTAGCAGGGCACATACTGGCTGCCCGGCAGCTTCATCCGCTGCTGCTTGACGAAGCTCTCCAGCAGTTTGTCCATCAGGTGCATCAGCTCCTTGTCGCCGTGCAGCTTGAAGGGGCCCTTCTTCTCGATGGCGCGAATGCCCCCTTCCTTGACGTTGCCGGCGACGATGCCGGAGAAGGCACGACGCAGGTTGGCGGCCAGCAACTGGGGCGGCTGGTTGCGGTGCAGATCCAGACTGGCCATGCTGGCGTGATCCGGTTCGAAGGGGAGCTGGAACTCCGGCTCAATCTTGAGGGACCAGTTGAAGGAGTAGGCATCACCGACCGATTTGCGGTATTCGCGGATTTTCGGCATCGCCTCCTTCATCACTCGGGCCACTTCCGGCGCATCGCCGACAATGATCCGGTAGAGCTTGGTCGCCGGTTCACCGAGGGTTGCCTTGATGAAGTCGTCGATGGCACGGAAGTAGTCGGCACTCTCTTTCGGGCCGGTCAGGATGATGGGCATCGGCTGCCGCTCGTTGGCCGGATGCATCATGATGCCGAGCAGATAGAGCAGCTCTTCGGCGGTACCGACCCCGCCCGGGAAGATGATGATGCCGTGGCCGAGGCGCACGAAGGCTTCAAGTCGCTTCTCGATATCCGGCAGGATCACCAGCTCGTTGACGATGGGGTTGGGCGGTTCGGCCGCGATAATGGAGGGCTCGGTCAGGCCGATGTAGCGCCCGTTGCGCACCCGCTGTTTGGCATGGCCGACGGCGGCCCCTTTCATCGGGCCCTCCATGGCGCCAGGGCCACAGCCGGTACAGATGTTCAGCTCACGCAAGCCCAGTTCACTGCCCACGGCGCGGGTGTACTGGTACTCGATCTCGTTGATCGAATGGCCACCCCAGCAGACGATCAGGTTGGGATCGGCGCCTGGCAGAATCACCTTGGCGTTGCGCAGGATGGCGAACACCACATTGGAGATATGGGTGGAGTTGGTCAGATTGACCTGGCGGTTGGATTCGAGCTGATTGGAAACATAGAGAATGTCGCGCAGCACCGAGAAGAGGTGCTCCTGAATGCCGCGAATGATCTCGCCATCGACAAAGGCGTGCTCGGGGGCATTGAACAGTTCCAGCTTGACCCCGCGCTCGCGCCGGATCACATGAATATCGAACGATTTGAAGCGCTCCAGGATCTCCTTGGAGCTGTCGGTATGGCTACCGGAATTGAGCACTGCCAGCGAGCAGTTGCGAAACAGTTGATAGATATCGCTGGAGGCAGTCTGCTTGAGGCGATCCACCTCAAGCTGTGACAGCAAATCCATGCTGCCAACGGGATTGATGTGCGTAATCATAGGTTCCCCTTTACTCACTTGTTATCGTTGTGTTTTTTCCCTGGGGAGAAAAGGGATGCTATGTTGCATCCCCTGAGTTCGATAGTAGTGGTAACAGAGGGGGGAGGGAAATAGGGAGACGACTGTTCGCTGTTTTTTTAGCCACCACTCAGGCCAGTGTCACTTGATCCCGACCTGCGTTTTTGGAGTGGTAGAGCGCCCTGTCGGCCCGTTCGAACACATCGGAGGGGTTGTCACCATCCTTGAAGAGGGTCGCGCCGATGGAGATGGTGATCTCCACCTTGGCATCGCGAAAACGGAACGGGATGCTCTTGATGGTCTGGCGCAGGGTTTCCAGCGGCTTCTGGAACTTGTCCGGGTTGATATTGGGCAGCAGCACCACGAACTCTTCGCCGCCGAAACGGGCGATGAAGTCAGTGTCACGCAGGGCGCTCTGCAGCGCTTTGGCAACAACCTTCAACGCCTTGTCACCGGCCATGTGGCCATAATTGTCATTGATGTTCTTGAAGTGATCGATGTCGATGATCGCCATGCAGAGCGGAGTGCGGTAGCGAAGCCAGCGTTTGAACTCCTGCTCCAGCCGCTCGTCGAGGGCGGCCCGGTTGTGTACCTGAGTCAGGCTGTCGAGGAACAGCTTGTGCTTCTGAATGGTCAGCCGCTTCTTGTATTCGGCGGTCTCATCCTTCATCAACCTCAGTTTGGACTCCATGGTGGAGAGACGGGTGAGCAGGTGGCGTTCCCGTGCAGCGGTACTTTCCCGTTCTTGCAGCAGCAGATTGATGGCACCCATATGGCTGGAGATGGCACGCTTGAGCGCATCGATGGAGTTATGGCTGGCCAGCGAGTGGTCGATGGCCTGCAGTTCGCAGACCAGAGCTTCGCGGGTTTCACGGGTTTCATTTTGTAGTGCACGCCCTTCGTCGAGGGATTCGGTAAAGCCGACATGCACTGCTGACAGGCTCTCGTTGAGGGAGCTGAGAAAGGCGCGTGAGGCTTTGCGCTCCTCGCGGGTGCCCTCGATGATCAGTTCGATGACCTGCATACAGGTCTCTGCCAGCATGGCAGGATTGATGCCGATTAGCAGTTGACGGCGGATATCCCCGAGGCTCTCGCCAATTGAGCCGGCGAAATCAAGTTCGGTGATGAGCCGCTGCAGTTCGTCTGCGATACGCGCATGATCTTTGAGATCAAACGTTTCAGCATCAGGTTGAGGGTCACAACCGGGCTCGCTCTCTTGTTGGGGAGCTGAAGATCCTGACAGTGGCTGGCTTGGCAGCAGCTGGATCTTGATTGCCTGCTGATAGAATTCAAGCAGGCGAATCACCTTCTTTTGATGATCTGCAATACCATAGCCGGCGGGGCTTTTCAGAAATTCCTTGAGGGATTTTCGGGTCTCTTCCGGGAAGCCCTTGATGGTTTTTAGCTGTTTTGAGCCGAGATCAATGGCTGCCTGGGTCAGGGTGAGCGACTCTTCCAGTGCATTGCTGTGTTGCTGCAGCAACTTCTCGATGGCAAGTAGCTCTGTATCCAGAGAGGTGAATGCGGGATTGCTATCCAGTCTCTGCTTGAGTTTGGCGAAGCGATTATCCAGCTCGCGATCGAAGCCGCGGCAAGAGAGCATCAGCTTGTTGATAAACTGGATGCCACGAGCTCGTTCTGCGTCGGAAAAGGAGAGAACGCCGTCGAGCTCCAGCTGTTTTTGCTGGAGGGATTCCCTGAGCCTGGCCAATTGTCCTGCTACGGCAGCGATGTCATTCATTATCAGGTCGCCCTGTTGTCATTATTGTTTTTGGTGTTGGATAGCAACAGTGGCCGAACCCGAGGTTGAGTGTCGTCTGTTATCTATTATTTGCCGGCTGGCCTTCAGCAGCTTGCATCCTTGCGAGGCTGGGCCAGTTAACCCATTGCTTTTCATGAGAAGAATTGACTTTTACCAGCCCCTTGTCAATTGCCATCAAGCCGCATTGCCACACATCCCCATTAAAAAATGCAGCCTGCTGGCAATCGATGGCGGCGAGCTCCAACCAGGCGTTTTGCCGGTATTTTTCACTGAGCTGAATGGCTCCCGAAAGGGCGAGATAGCAGAGGTCGAACAGGCCATTGTGATCGAGCGCGGTCGCCGCCTTGGGCAGGAAGGGGTGGCTGACAATCCCCAGGCTTATCTGGCGATCAAGCTCGTATTGGCAAGGGAAGGCGGCGATTGCGGTTAGCAGGTCTCCCGCAAGTTGATGCAGGTTGGTCACGTGGCGCTGCGGCACAACGTAGAGCATGTGCCCTTCCCGCAAGTCATAGATACGGCCATCTTGCGGGGTCAGGGTATCCATATAGATGCCGAACGCCTGCTCGATTTCACGGCTGACCTGATAGCCGTGGCGCTCGAGGGTATTGACCATAAAGGGCACCCTGAACAACAGGTAGTGCAGCTTGTCATCGAATTCGCTGTGCTCTTCGCTCAGATACCAGCGCTCCGATTTCAGCTGGCGTTTTGCCATCTCTCGTGGCCAGCGATTCATCAGCCGCTGCCAGTTGGCAAGTCCGGAACGGGGTTCGATCAGCAGGGCCTCGCCAGTGCGTTTCAGTTGCAGACGGGCGGTACGCAATTTGAGCCAGAGGGTGAAGAAGAGGTAGATGAAGAGCGCCAGCAGCAGGCTGGTGGTAATGCTCGACCAGAGATAGCGCTCCTGCTGGTGCTGGCTGTTGTTAAGCTGCTGCTCCAGCTCCTTGATGTGTTGTACCCGTTCAACCTGGACATAGTTGTCGCGGATCGCAGCCTGCTCCTGATCAATTTCCTGCTGGCGAACCTCTTCTCCCAAACGATGGAAGCGCTTGTAGCTGTCGAGGGCCTGGTGCAGGTATCCCTTCTGCTCATACGCAAGTGACAACAGGCGGAATACTTCGTACTGGCGGCGAGTGTCGCCTACCTGATTGGCCAGTGCCCGGGCATTTTCCAGCTGCAGGATGGCGATGGCCGCCTCCTGCTTCTTCAGATAGAGCTCGCCGAGCAACAGCAGGGTATCGATCAGCGGCTCTTTGGCATCGCCCAACTCGTGGGACTGCCGGGCTGCATTGAGGTAGTTGCCGGCCAGCGAGAGGTTACCGCTTTGCAGATAGGTTTTGCCAATCTCGTACTTGAGCAGAGAGGCCTGCGGCCGACTGCTTCCCTCATCGAGCAAGTCCAGCGCATTGAAGAAGTAGACCAGCGCCATGTTGAGATCGCCCTGATCACGGTTGAGTCGGGCCAGCACGATAAGTGAGTCGCATAGCAGTGACGGATTGCCGATGGAGTGAAAATAGTTGGCCGCTTCATTGGCATATTGCAGCGCTTTCTGGGGCTCCTGCTCTTGCTGATAGAGTTTGACTATCTGGTTGGAGAGCAAGCCGAGAAAGAGCGGGTCGTTGAGATTCTTGGCCTGCTGCTGGGCATCGATATATTCACCCAATGCCAGCTGGGGTTGTTGCAGCACACGATAAAGGTCGCCGCTGATGGCGCTGACCCAGGCGCTGGCAAGAGGATTGGCGGCTTTGGCAGCCCAGATCCTTGCATCCGCCAGATGGGTCTTGGCGTCTTCAAGATGCTGATTTTCAATCTCGTAGCTGGTGCGTTGCAGGCGGCTATAGATCTGTAACTGGCTCTGTTTGAGGTCGGGACGGGCCAGCTGTTCGTCCAATTGTTCCAGCAGGATACGGCTGTTGTTCTGGCCATCTTGCCTTAGCCCCTGGCTACGGATTTTGAGATAGAGGGCGTGGGCCTTGAGTTCGGGTTGGCGCTCTCTCTCCGCCAGCTCCATCGCCTTGTCGAGGGTTTGCTGGGTAGCTTGATATTGGCCAAGCTGGATTCGGCACTCCCCTTCAAGCAGGTGTGCTCCGATGGTTTGCGAAACGGTGCTGTAGCTGAGCAGAGGCTCGCGATAGCCGAACTCCTGACGATTACTGATGATTTGCTGGGGATTATTGGCCGCACGCGTCAGAAAGGCGGAGGTGATCTGAACACATCTGGCAGGGTCGGTCAGCACCAGTGATTGGGCCTGTTGCAGATCCAGGGATAGTTGCTCCTTGTCCAGATCCAGATTTGGAGCGGACAGAGAAGACATCATCATAGCCAGAAAAAACAGTTGATTCATTGGATTAAGGACGGCGCAGAGGTGTTGGCATGTTATCCAAGCCCACCCCTGCGAGTCCAGCGTTTACTGATGGTGTGCTCAGGCTCCTTTGTAGCCGGATGCATCAAGGCGCCAGCAGGGTTGAGATAGCAGGGCGCTGTGGTGTGATACCGGGAAGCCCTTTATCAACGTCTGCTCTTATTGACGGATCAGACGCAGGTTGGTTGGCACGGCTTCGAAATCGGAGCGGAACGGGTTGATGTCGAGGCCGCCGCGGCGGGTATAGCGTGCATAGACGGTCAACTGCTCAGGCTGGCAATAGTGCTTGAGGTCGATAAAGATCCGCTCGATGCACTGCTCGTGGAACTCGTTGTGTTGGCGGAACGAGATGAGGTAGCGCAGCAGCTTCTCCCGATCGAGTTTCGGCCCCTTGTAGCGGATTACCACGGAGCCCCAGTCGGGCTGGCTGGTGACCAGGCAGTTGGATTTGAGCAGGTGGCTGTGCAGAGTCTCTTCAACCTGCTCGCTGCCGACCGCCCCTTGCAGCAGGGACGCATCAAACTCGTAATTGTCTACCTCGATATCCTGCTCATCAATGCACTCGCCGGGCAGCAGGGCAATCTGGTGCGGCGCCTTGTCGAGGGGGAACAGGGTCACCTTGACGGTCTCACCGGCACAGGCACTCAGATCCTTGGTCAGCATGGCGGCGACTGCCTCGATAGAGTCGCAACGGGTCTGGTTGAAGGAGTTGAGGTAGAGCTTGAAGGATTTGGATTCGATCAGGTTCGCACTGGTGGCCGGAATGGCCACTTCACCCACCGCCACCATCGGCTTGCCCTTGGCATTGAGCCAGGAGAGCTCATAGAGGGTCCAGACATCGCAACCGCTAAAGGGCAGGTCATCGCCCAGCTGGAGATCATCCCGGTTCAGGCTACGTGGAACCGGCTGCAGCAGGGAGGGGGTGTACTGGCTGATGTAATCGGATTGCTGGCCCAGGCTCAGGCCGGTCAGGGCGCTGGCCCCGGCGTATCTATCTTGTTTGCTCACAGGGTTGCTCACGTAATGTGCTCATGATGAGTGGAATGAAACGGGCCATTGCAGGGCCGGATGGTTGCAGCCGCTTGGCTTGGGCGTCGGCCTCTCTGTATCCCGGGTTCTGTTTCCCGGGTCGCAAGGTCGGCTGGCAACCTTGTCTGTTACCGGGTTTGGTGGTGCAATAGCGGACTTTGCCAGCAATTGTGGGGATTTTCGATGTCGGATCAAGTTTTGTCTGCCCTGGAGCACTTTTTTGCCCGCTGGCAACGGGATGGCGAGGCCAGACGAGGCCTGCCCCTGTGCGAGTGGGAGGCGGACTGGCGTTCCCCCTGCCAGCTTGGCGAGCCTGCCGATGGTCGGGTTGCCTGGCGTCCTCACCATCGCCCCGAACCCGCCGATTTTACAGCCATGGCCGATGCCCTCGAGCTGACAATTCATCCCAGCGCTATCGCCCTGTTCGGACACTGGTTCAGCCGCCCCATCCCCTGCCTTTTCAAGGGGCTGCGCCTTGAACTGATCCTGCCGTGGAACGAGGCGGATCTCGACCTGCTCAAGGAGAACCTCATCGGTCACCTGCTGATGCTGCGCAAGCTAAAACGAACCCCCTCCATCTTTATTGCCACCACCCGCAACGAGATGACGCTCATCTCGCTGGATAACGAGAGTGGTCAGGTGTGGCTGGAGTGGCTCGATTCCGGCCGTCGGCTGCCGTTGGCTCCCTCCTTACCTGCGTTTCTGGAGCGGCTGGAGACGTTGCCGCAATAGCACCTGCTCGAGCCAAGGTTACCCATCGGAATGAAAAGAGCCTTGCCATGCGGCAAGGCTCTTTTTTATGGGGTTGCGTACAGGGAACGCGCTTAATCCTTGAAATCCCAGGAGAGGTTGGAGACCAGACGGCAGCTGTCGCACTTGAAGTCGAAGATCTCGTGCAGCGGCGCTGCCAGCGCCCACTCACCGCCACAGCTTGGGCAGGGGCGCGCTTTCTCGTCGGCGGCACTCAGCCCGCCTACCCGGTAGAGGTAGTAGTAGGTGGGGATGCCGCTCAGCACTTCCAGCCGTTTGGCCAGATCGCTGCCGCGCCGGTAGAGGCGGCTGCCCACTTCGCCGATTTCGTGCAGTGCCGCATGTTCGGCGATAGAGCCGTTCATCTGCAACTGATCGCACGCCTCCCAATCCTCTTGCCACTTGATGATCTGTTTCTGATCGCCGTTGGCGACCGCGGGTAGTTGGTAGAGCGGAATGGGGGCGAAGTGGTCGCCACAGCGCAGCGGCGAGCAGGTGTGCAGGAAGCTGGTATAGAGCAGCATCCAGCTCGGCCGCTCGCCCTGCTGGCCGCAAGGGTCGGTGCTGTCGGAGAGCAGGTCCGCCCCCTGCAGCTGGAGTTTAGGCGCCAGCAGCCCGGCCTGGTTGAGCTGATGCTCGGCCAGCTTGACCTGCTCGCTCTGGTTGTCCGGATGCAAACTATCCTGCTCCGGGCAGACCACCCGACTGACGAAATAGCCGTCGTGCATGCTGGTGGGGAACTCCCGCCCGAGGATCTGACCCTGATAACGCAACATGTCGAGGTAGTTGACGATGGCCCGCTCGGCTTCGCCAAGGGAGGTATCGCGGTAACACTCAAAGCAGAGTTCGACGATATACATGGTTCAGCTTTGCCCCTGCTGGATGAGCAGATCGGTCAGGCGATCCACCTTCTGTTCGATGCGCGCGAGCTGCTCGGCGAGTTGCTGCAGGGTGAGCGGCGGTGCTGGCTGGGGTGCCGCTTCGGGCAGGCTCTCGCTCTCGGAGGTCGCGACGGGCTGCTGCTTCCACTGGCTCAGCACTTTCAGCAGCTCGGCCATCGGCACAGGCTGGGTGAGGCGGGCCTTGATCATGGCGGTAGTGGGCGTCAGGCCCTTGGCGGCCAGCTCGTTGGCAATTCGGATGATCTCGTGGGCGGACATAAGCATGCTCTGGGTGAGAAGGAGGGATCGATATCGGGGCGGGATCTTAACCAAAGCCGACAGGGGAGGAAAGGGGAGGGCGGCTAGCGGGGCTGGCGCAGCATCACATCGAGCTGGTCGATCGCTTCGCACCAGTCGGAGTCGTTCCACAGGGCATCGCGCAGAAAGCTGGCTTGGGCGGCGTTCCAGAAACCGGCCTCCGGCAACAGGGTTTCATTGTCGAGGTGATGGTCGTGCACAAAACGGTGCAGGCTCAGCTCGTCATTTGCCATCCCTAGCTGGGCAAACAGGGCTGGCAGATCGTGGATAAGGGGTTCCATCTCGTCTCTCCCTTTGTTTAATCCCTGAGATTATAGACAGGCACAGCCTCTGGGCGCAGAGACGAGATTGGGGATCAGGCAGAGGGGATGCGATGGGGTGGCAGATCAACGCCCACGACGTGCAGCCCCTGCATCTTGAGGATGCCCTGATAGTGGCTCTCGCCATCGCTGGAGAATTCAAACTGATAGTGGGTCAGCAGCCGCAGGGGATGGCGCGCCAGCTCCCGCCGATGGCGAGCCAGCGACAGCAGTTGCAGATCATGGTGCTGGCAGTAGCGGCGCATGTATTGCCAGGCAACTTCTGCCTGTTGGCGTTGCAGCCAGAACAGGCCGGCTACGGCAATCAGCAACAAAATTCCGAGCATCTCTCCCATAGGCGGGCTTCCTTATTGTGAGGTCGATAACCGGGAGTCCTGCTCGGCACTCCCGATCTTCTTTTCTATTTCCCGCTGTGTTGCCTCGTGGCGTGAGGCGAGGGATCAGGCCGAGGCAAACAGACGGCCGATAGCCTTGCCCAGCGCCTCGCTGCGGTCGGGGTCACGCAGTCTGGCCAGCATATCATTGCGCAGGGCCGGTAAAGTGACCAACTCGGCAAAAACCTGATTGAAGAACTGGGTCGGTTGTAGCGCCAGCTGTTCCAGATAGTGGCTGAGCAGATTGGCATCTTTCAGATCTGGCCAGAGCCGACCGGCAATGGCGAGCAGCAGCGCCGGGCTTGGCTGGGTTTGCAGCAGGGTCAGCAGCTTGTTGGTGCGCAAGGTGCTGCCGGGGCAGGAGGCCATGGCGCGGCAGAGGTAGGCCAGGGTCTCCGGGTTGGGGGCGGCGCACTCCTGCTCCTTGCCGATCCGCTCGAGCAGGGCGCCTTGTACTGCCGGCGGCAGCGGGGCGTTTTCAAGGCTCTGGCAGAGGGCGTAGAGCGGCTCTTGCGGCAGTTTGGGCAGCGCCTTGCAGATCAGCGCCAGATTACGCTCATCATGCAGTCGCTCGGCCAGATCGGCAAAGCCCTGCAGCCCCAGCGTTTGCCAACCGGTGTCGTTTGGTGCGGCCAGATAGTGGCAGAGGGCATCGTAATAGGCAGAAGGGGCCTGTTCCAGCTGGCGCGCCAGCTTGGCGTGCAGACTGGCCATCTTGGCCTCCGCCGGACGGAAGGTGTAGGGATTGTCGGCCAAGCGCTGGGCTTTTTCCTCGTCCAGATCGCCGGTGAGCTTGTAGCCCAGGGTCTCTACCACCTGATCCATGAACAGCTTGGGGCCGTTTGACATCAGCAGGCCGCGCTCATCGAGGGCGAATTTGAGGAACCAGAGGTAGTGGCGAGACTCGCTCGGCTGGAAGAAGTGCACACCGAGCCAGGCATGCTGTTGCAGCGGCCAGGGGTAGGGCTCCTGCTGCTGCTCGATGCGCACAAAGGTATCGCTTGCCAGTGGCCGCACCTGGCGGCCCATGTCAAATAGCTGGAACTGGGTGCCAGCCTGAGTCAGAAATTCGGTCAAGGTATTGATGGCAGTAGGTGTCGCAGACATGGTGAGATCCGGCTAATGGTGATGCGGGCCGATTATAAGGCCCTTGCCGAGGATAGCCAGTGGCAGCAGACACGCGTTGCGGCAGATATCAACATGGCAGGCATGCGGGCGGAGGTGTATAGTATCGCCCTTTTTTAACGGCAGCAGGCCGCACTGGCTGCCGTGTATGTCGATGAAGTGGCTGAACCGCCTGTGCTACGCGACTGAATGTATCTGCATCCTGACTGATCCTGTCGGGTCGGTAAATCAATCTGTGGTTATGAGGAAGATAGCGAGATGAATCAATATTTGCTGGTAGCTGGCCTGTTGGGGGAACTCACCGCCGAGTTGCAGCGCCTTGAGCGCTGGCAAGCTGACCATCCCGGTGACGAAGCCCTGGCAAGCACCCTGCCTTTTTGTGTCGATACCCTGAGCTTTGATCAGTGGCTGCAGTTCGTGCTGATCCCGCGCATGGAGCAGCTGGTGATGTTGCAGGCGCCGCTGCCCACCAGTGTCTCCCTCTATCCCATGGCCAGCGAAGTCTATAAAGAAGATCTGGCCGAGGCAGAAGCACTGCTGCGCCTGATCGCCCGCTTCGATCTGCTGCTCTCCGGCAAAGTGATCGAACAATGATGCCAGTGCAAACCCGAGAAGAGAGTGACCTGAAGCTGACCCTGCTCTATCAGGATGAGTGGCTGGTAGCGGTCAACAAGCCTTCCGGTCTGCTGGTGCATCGCAGCTGGCTCGACAAGGGCGAGACCCGCTTTGCCATGCAGATGACCCGGGATCTGATCGGCGGTCGCCACGTCTATCCGGTGCATCGCCTCGATCGGCCCACCTCTGGCGTGCTGCTGTTTGCGCTCGATCCGGTGATTGCCCGCGCACTGACCGAAGCCTTTACCCAACGTCAGGTGCACAAGGAGTACCTGGCACTGGTGCGGGGCTGGGCGCCCGAGCAGGGGGTGATCGACTATCCCCTCAAGGAGCAGCTGGACAAGATTGCCGATGCCATGAGCAACCCGGATCGCCCGGCGCAGGATGCTGTCACCACCTTCCGTCGCCTGCATCAGGTCGAGCTGCCCCACGCAGTCTCCAAGAAGCACCCCACCAGTCGTTACAGCCTGGTAAGATTGTTCCCGAAGACCGGCCGCAAGCATCAGCTGCGCCGCCATATGGATCACCTGTTCCACCCCATTGTCGGGGATACCACCCACGGGGATGGGCGCCACAACCGTTTCTTTCGCGAGCACTTTGGCTGCGAACGGCTGCTGCTGGTGGCCCGCACCTTGAGCTTTACCCATCCGGTGCTCAAGGTGCCGATGCGGATCCAGGCGCCGCTCGGTCAGGATGTGCTGCGCCTGTTTGCCGAGCTGGGCTGGCCCGCCAGCGAGAGCGACTACTAAGCGCCTGATCCTCAGCCCTGAACCGGTGGCATCTGACGCCAGCTTGCTGATAGAGTTGCTCAAAAGAGTGACTCACGCGGGGAGCAGAGAATGGCACAGATCGATATCGTGGTAGGAACTGTCTACGGCGCAGCCATGCTGGTGGCCGAGACCTTGGCAGATGAGCTGGAACGCAAGGGGCATCACTGTTCTCTGCACGAAGAAGCACGGCTGGCGGACATTGACCCCGGCCGTTTTTTATTGCTGGTCAGTGCCACCACCGGGCAGGGGGACATTCCTCCCAATTTGCAGCCCTTTGCCAGTGAGCTGGCTGACAAGGCACCCTGGCTCAAGGGACTGCGTTATGCCCTGATTGCCATGGGTGACAGCAGCTATGAAATCTTCTGCGGAGCAGGCCGTCGGCTTGATGGCCTGTTGCAAGAGCTGGGGGCCACACGAGTGATTCCCCTGCTGGAACTGGATGCGACCGTGCACGATGAACCCGAACAGGTGGCACTCAGCTGGTTGAAAAAGTGGGATATTCAGCCCTGAATATTCTCTGAAATAGAGCCATATCAATCTCCTGTTCCTTAACCAGCAGGAGATTGTTATTGGCACAAAACCATCTCATTCAGTAAGTATATTTCCCATGTTTATTGTCGATAGTAACTGAGGGGTATTCTCCCTTTTTAGCACTTCCTCATCGTAACGGTTTCAAGCGCACCACAGACCCCTCATCCAAATAAAAGTTCAATCTTGAAAGCGATCTCAGTCATGTTTTTGTCATCCGAACGTAAAATAATGACTTTGGTTCTATCGCAAATTAATCAATGATAACGCTTTCAGGTTGGTTCTCATTGCTGGTTGTCTTCGTTTATTGGTTTTTTATTGCCTATTTTGGCGTTTGTTTACTTGTCATTGTCGCCACGATAGCTCGCCGAGCGATTTGTCGCCATTTTGTGAGTCGCTTCATATTTGTCGCGAAATACGCTCCCTATAATCAACCTCGATTATCACCAACAGGATTACGTGGTGATAAAACGTTGAATATTCAGGATCACACTCCTCACTGCGGGAAATAAGGAATATGACAATGAAAATGAAGTGGCTCCCGATTGCAGCAGCTGTTACTGCCGCCCTGGCTTCCCAAGCCGCCTTTGCCGTAGATTTCCACGGTTACTTCCGTTCCGGTGTCGGTGTTTCCGGCGACGGCGACATGGTTAAATACAACGTCAATAAAGTTGGCCGTCTGGGTAACGAAAATGATACCTACGGTGAAGTGCAACTAGGTCAGGAAGTGTTCAACAAAGATGGCAAGACTTTCTATGTTGATTCCATGTTTGCCATGGCTTCCAACGGTTCAAATGACTGGGAAGGTACCGGTACTGTTTGTAACTTCGATGCCAAGCAGTGCAATGGTGATTCCGACTTCGCTCTGCGTCAGTTCAACGTACAAGCCAAAGGTTTGCTGAACTTTGCTCCTGAAGCAACCTTGTGGGCTGGTAAGCGTTACTATCAACGCCATGACATCCACATCTCCGACTTCTACTACTGGAACATCTCCGGTGCTGGTGCTGGTATCGAAGGCATCCAGGCTGGTCCGGGTAAAGTTTCTTTCGCATGGGTACGTAACGATCGCAGCGCTGCCGATGTGTTTGGCCAATACACCAAAACAGGTGTAACTAAGAAACCCGTTTTGGATGCCAATGGTAATCCGACCGGTAATTACATCGAAGAGCCTACTTACACCAAGAACGAAGACCTGAACGTCAATACTCTGGATCTGCGTTATGCCGGCATCCCGCTGTGGACTGATGCTTCTCTGGAGCTGGGCGTGGATTACGCTCTGGTCAATGAGACCAATGATCAGAAAGCACTGAAAAAAGACCCGAAAGACGGCGTTATGCTGACTGCTGAACTGACCGCAGGCATCCTCGGCGGTTTCAACAAAACCGTGCTGCAATACGGTACTGAAGGCTACTCCAAGACCATGGCTTTCTACGGTGATGGTTCCTGGTACGGTGCTGAAGCGAAAGACGGTGCCGATGGTTTCCGTATCATCAACTGGGGTGTGGTGCCGATGGGCAACTCCTGGGAGATGGGTCACCAGCTGGTCTACGGTGTAGGCAACGAAATGTGGGATGGCAACGACAAGTATGAAACTATGTCTGCTGTTATCCGTCCGATGTACAAGTGGGATGACTTCAACAAGACCATCTTTGAAGGCGGCTACTTCAAGGACAACAACAAGTCTACCAATGGTAGCGAAGACAAAGATGCTGGCTACAAGCTGACTCTGGCACAAGCTTGGTCTGCCGGTTCCAGCTTCTGGGCCCGTCCGGAAATCCGTGTGTTCGCCTCCTATCTGGCTAACGACGAAGACAAGAAAGTCTTCGAAGGCAATACCTCCAAAGACACCTACCAGTTCGGTGTTCAAGCAGAAGCTTGGTGGTAAGCAAAAGTTTAAGTTAAGTTAGTGACTGCCCCCTTATGGGGGCAGTTTTGTTTCGCCGGATCACGGCCACCGGATTATGGAGATAAGAAAAATGAAACGGGTAAAGATGTCTATTGCAGCCGTAATCACTGCGCTATTAACCGGTTGTGCCGGAAACATGGTTGTTCCTCTGCAAGAACATGGCTCGATCTTGAGCGATGCAGATCAAGCCAAGCAAGCGTTGGCCAAAGCCTCCAGCTGCTGTGTGGCGTTTAAAGATTTCAGTTATGCCCCCTTGCCTGAAGGTGAGACCTTGCTGGCCATCGATGGCAAGCAACCCACTTTTCAGTTTGATGAGGGGATGAGTTACTTTGCGGCTTATCGCCTGCCGGCCAACACCGGTAATCTGGCGATCAGCCTGGCATCACAGGTGAGCAAAACCGTGATGGTGCCCAAAGTCATTATGCTGGATGCCGAGTTCAAGGTGACTCGCGTACTGGGTGAGTCTGTATTCAGTTATCAGCCTGCTCACCTGCTCGATAACGACCGTATCGAAGGGCGTCTCTTTGTTGACCGCAGCATGCCTGGCAACCCGGCCAGCGAAACATACATGATCGTCTATGCGCCTGCGGACCAACTCTCTGGCAGCACAACAATCCTTCATCCATCAAAAGCGTTTGCTCGTGCTAATGGTACCGTTGAGCCTGATATCAAGGATCCGGTGATCCCGCACTCCCCTTGGGGTTTGGTGCAGATCAAAGTCAAAGATATGGCCCGTGGAAGTGGTCTTGAAGCGGTATTCAAACCCGAATATGCCGATAAGGTGGCCATGAGCCAGGGTCAGCAGGTTGCCGCGATAGCGACGACTGCAGCCGTTACCACAACTACAACAGCTGCGGTCGCAGCCAAACCTGCTCCTGCCATGCTGAGTGAAACAGAAGCCTTCTACCAGAGCCAGATCGAAAAAGCGGTCAAGGCGGGGGATATCGACAAGGCGATGAAGCTGGTGAACGAGGCTGAACGGGCTGGTTCAACCAAGGCAAAAAGCGTGTTTATTGATGCGGTCAAGCGCTCGCAAAAATAGAGTAATACGACCGTTTGCTGGTCAGATATATTTGTTGAGGCCTCCCTTGTTGGAGGCCTTTTTAATCGGTAGACTGTAATAAATAAAAGTCACGCCGTTACACTTGGTTACAATAGGTTGCCGTTTGATGTAAATGGTATTATTAAAATACAAAGTGAAACTGCTATTTATATGTCTTTGTAATAGAGTGACAATGCGGATTATTAACTTATATTAGATGCGTTTTTTAGCCGCTAAACAAGTTGTGATCTTCCCTCCAAATTCAATATTCCCCCGCCTTCGAAAGCAGCAATTTATGACCCGCTGGGTTATATTCTGATGGTCAAAATAAACAAGCCCGACTCGAAGATATCTGAATGAATCAGTGCTTATTTCATCCAGATAGATCGTTCAGGGACGACAATCCATTCAGGAGCGCACACAATGTTCAAAAATGCTTTCTCTAATCTGCAAAAGGTTGGTAAGGCGCTGATGCTGCCAGTATCAGTCTTGCCAGTCGCAGGTATTCTGCTGGGGGTGGGTGCTGCCCATTTCAGCTGGATGCCGGAAATTGTCTCCCAATTGATGGAGCAAGCCGGTGGTTCTGTATTTGGCCAGATGGCCCTGCTGTTTGCAGTGGGTGTTGCTCTGGGCTTTACCAATAACGACGGTGTATCCGGTCTGTCAGCCATCGTTGGCTACGGCATCATGGTCGCAACCCTGAAGGTCATGGCACCTGTGATGGGTGTTGAAACCATCGAAACCGGCGTGCTGGGTGGTATCCTAGCCGGTGGTATCGCTGCCTGGGCGTTCAACCGCTTCTACAAGATCCAGCTGCCAGAGTACCTGGGTTTCTTCGCGGGCAAACGTGCCGTACCCATCATCACCGGTTTCCTCTCCATCGGTCTGGGTGTGATCCTGTCCGTGATTTGGCCGCCAGTGGGTGGCGCCATCGGTGCCTTCTCTGACTGGGCTGCCAACCAGAACCCGGTACTGGCCTTCGGTATCTACGGCGTGGTTGAGCGCTCTCTGATCCCGTTCGGTCTGCACCACATCTGGAACGTACCGTTCTTCTATCAGGCTGGTACCTGCGTCAACGGTGCCGGTGAAACTGTTCACGGTATCATGACCTGCTTCCTGACTGCTGATGACGCTTCCCGCGCTGCCGGTAACGGTTTTGGTCAGCTGGCTGGTGGCTACCTGTTCAAAATGTTCGGTCTGCCTGCTGCTGCGTTCGCCATTGCTCACGCTGCCAAGCCGGAAAACCGCGCCAAGATCGTTGGTATCATGGCCTCTGCAGCCCTGACCTCTTTCCTGACCGGTATCACCGAGCCGATTGAATTCTCCTTCCTGTTCATCGCTCCGGTTCTGTACGCAATCCACGCTGTACTGGCTGGTCTGGCTTATGTGCTGACCAACTCTCTGGGTATCGTACACGGTCACACCTTCTCCAACGGCTTCATCGACTTCGTGGTGCAATCACCGCGTGCCGACAACATGCTGCTGCTGGTTGGTCTGGGTCTGGTTTACGCGGCTATCTACTACGTCGTATTCAGCTTCGTTATCCGTGCCATGAACCTGAAAACCCCGGGTCGTGAAGACGAGACTGCTGAAGAGGCCGTTGGCCAAGGCAAAGACGAGATGTCTGCTGCTCTGGTTGCCGCCTTCGGTGGTAAAGAGAACATCGCTTCTCTGGATGCCTGCATCACCCGTCTGCGTGTTGGTGTGAAAGATGTTGCCAAGGTTGACCAGGCTGGTCTGAAGAAACTGGGTGCTGCCGGTGTGGTAGTGGCTGGTTCCGGCGTTCAAGCCATCTTCGGTACCAAGTCCGACAACCTGAAAACCGACATGGACATCTGGATGAAGAGCAACTAATTCTGTTGCCTGAATATCAGCGTGTTTGAAGAGGGAGGCGAAAGCCTCCCTCTTGCTATTTCTGGTTATGGAGCGTGCGAGTCACAGCAGGTCGAGCTCGGCAGGAGTCTCGTTACCCAAGATGCGATGTGTAACGGGATGCCCTATGTCGGCACAACCGCTGGTGTGCCTCGCTCGACTTATCGCATGTCATCACCTGATAAACCTATATAAAGTCAGCCAATAAAAAGAGCGCCACATTGGGCGCTCTTTAAGCAAGAGGGGGAGGGTTAGAGTTTCTCCAGATCCCGTTCGATTTCGCTGATCTTGTTTTGTACCACTTTTTCCAGATGGCGCAGGTCGCGCAGGATCTTTTGCTTGATGTCCGGGTCGGCCTGCTGATGGACGCCCTGGGTCAGGTTGTCCAGCTCATCCACCACATACTTGAGGTTGGCGTTGATCTCGGTGACATCCTTGTACTCATGGGTACCGGAGTCGACCAGCATGGTCTTGCGTTGGCGGGGATACTTGAATTTGACACTCTTGGCGAAGAACTCGCCCTTCTGCTTCTTGAAGTAGATCTTGAGGATGTCGTGGTTGGCCTCCTGGCGCAGGGTGTAGCTATCGACGGAGGCGGGATCCTGGATCCCCAGGCTCTTCAGATTCTCGTACATCGGGCTTCCTCGGTTTGAAACGATCCTGTCCCATCCATCTTAACCGATGCCTCATGGCTTGCCTGTGACAGGGGCGCCAAAATCAAAAGGGCGCCATCAGGCGCCCTTTCATCACAGCAATGCTGATTACTCGTCGATGGAGCGTAGCAGGGCGTTGATGCCGACTTTGGCACGGGTCTTGGCATCCACCTTCTTGACGATCACCGCCGCGTAGAGGCTGTATTTGCCGCACTTGGAGGGCAGGGAGCCGGAGACGACTACGGAGCCAGCCGGTACGCGGCCGTAGTGGATTTCGCCGGTTTCACGGTCATAGATGCGGGTGGACTGGCCGATAAAGACGCCCATGGAGATGACGGAACCTTCCTCGACGATCACCCCTTCAACCACTTCGGAGCGGGCACCGATAAAGCAGTTGTCCTCGATGATGGTCGGGTTGGCCTGCAGCGGTTCCAGTACGCCGCCGATGCCGACGCCGCCGGAGAGGTGGACGTTCTTACCGATCTGGGCGCAAGAGCCGACAGTGGCCCAGGTATCGACCATGGTACCTTCATCAACGAAGGCGCCGATGTTGACATAGGAGGGCATCAGCACGGTATTTGGGGCGATAAAAGAGCCTTTGCGGGCTGTTGCCGGCGGCACCACGCGCACACCCGCTTCCTTGAACTGCTCGGCAGTGTAGTTGGAGAATTTGAGGGGAACCTTGTCGTAGTACTGGGCATCGTCGCCCTTGATGATGCCGTTGTCGTTGATGCGGAAGTAGAGCAGTACCGCTTTCTTCAACCACTGATGGACAACCCACTCACCGGCGATCTTCTCGGCAACCCGCGCCTTGCCGGAGTCCAGCAGGTCGATGGCTTGCAGGATGGCGGACTTGGTGGCGCTATCCACGGAGCCCGGAGTAATGGTGTCGCGGCGCTCGAAGGCCGCTTCAATGATCTGTTGCAACTCGGTCATGACAGGTTTCCTTTAAAAAATTCTGTTTGTTGTATCACACTTTTCCGACCCTTTTTAAGGGGTTGACCGGAATTCTTCCGGCCAGCGACCATTTCTTCATCCGATGTGCGCCAACCAGTTGTTTGGCATGGCAAAAAACGCCCGACAACCAGCCTCTTTCGAATCACTCTTCGCTTAATCCAGTACCGACTGCTGGGGGTTGAGTTGGTGTACCAGTCGCTCTTCCAGCTGTTTTTGCTGTTCGGCGGTCAATGGTTCGCCATCGAGGCTAGTCAGGCTGAAAAAGTCCTCGACCCTCTCACCGAAAGTGGCAATTTTGGCGGCGTGTAACGACAGCCCGCACTGCTGGAAAACGGCACCGATCCGGGCCAGCAGGCCGGGGGTATCGAGGGCAGTCAGCTCCATCAGGGTGTGACGGCTCTCCCCTTTAGTGGGCGAAGAGCGGGGCAGAAAGACCACCCGGGTCGGCACGCTGAACTGGCGGTGGCGCCGCGACAACGGCTTGTTGCGCAGTACCAGCTTGCCCGGCTCCTGCAGTGCTTTCTCCAGCGCCTTCTTGATGGTAGCGGTGCGGTTGGGGCTGATGGGTTCGCCGCTTGGCTCCAGTACCACGAAGGTGTCGAGCACGAAGTTGCTGCGCGAGTTCATGATCTGGGCGTCGTGGATGTTGAGGTTCTTCTGATCCAGCGCCGAGGCCACGGTGGCAAACAGGTTCGGCGTGTCGCGACAGTAGATGAACACCTCGCTGCCGCCGCGGGTCGGGTGTTTGCCGATGATCACCAGCGGAGCCGGATTGTCGCCATGCTCGATGATGTGGCGGCAGTGCCAGGCGATCTGTTCCGGGCTGTGACGCAGGAAGTAATCAGCCTTGAAGTCGCCCCAGAGCTGATTGATCGCTTCTTCCGATACATCCCGTTGTGCCAGCAGTTGCTTGGCCTGACGCTGATTTTCGCGAATGCGCAGCCGCATGTCGGGCGGGTTCTCCAGCCCCTGACGCAGCGCCTTCTGGGTGGCGAAGTAGAGCTCGCGCAGCAGGGTGCCCTTCCAGTCGTTCCACAGGCTATCGTTGGTGGCGCAGATATCGGCCACGGTGAGGCAGTAGAGCAGGTCGAGATGCTGCTCGTCGCGCACCTTCTGGGCAAAGTCGGTAACCACGTCGGGATCGTATATATCGCGGCGCTGGGCGGTGACCGACATCAGCAGGTGGTGGCGCACCAGCCAGGCGACCAGCCGGCTCTCGTAGCGATCGAGGCCGTGCAGCTGACAGAACTCCAGCGCATCGACGGCGCCAAGTTCCGAGTGATCGCCGCGCCGCCCCTTGGCGATATCGTGGAACAGGGCGGCGATGCTGAGCAGCTCCGGTTTACGCAGTCGGGTGAACACTTCATGGCAGAGCGGGTGGCTCTGGCGATTGGCCGGGTTGGGAAAGCCGTGAATGTTCTTGAGCAGCCGGTGGGTGTGCTCATCCACCGTATAGGCGTGGAACATGTCAAACTGCATCTGGCCGACGATGAGGTTCCATTGCGGCAGATAGGCAGCGAGGATGCCGTATTTGTGCATCAGGGTAAGCGGCAGGCCGATGCCGTTGGGATGGCGCAGCAGCGCCATAAACAGGCGGCGGCAGTCCGGCAACTCCTGCAGCCAGCAGTTGAGCTTGCGGCGCGCCTCGCGCAGCTGGCGCAGGGTGGCGGAGTGGATGCCCGCAATCTCGGGATGCTGGGCCATCTGATAGAAGAGACGCAGAATAGCGACCGGTTCACGGGCAAACAGCTCGGCATCGACCGCATCGATGAGGCGGCCACGGAGCTGGAACTCGTCGGAGAGGCGGCGCACATCCATGGCGCTGTTGCCGAGGATCGCCTCGTCAAACAGTTGCAGCAGCATCTCGTTGAGTTCGGCGACCCGCCGCACCGTCTGGTAGAAGCGCTTCATCATCTGCTCGACCGGAGCGTTCCCTTCCCCCTCGAAGCCCAGCATCTGGGCCACGGTGCGCTGGCGGTCGAACAGCAGGCGGTTGTCCCCCTTGTTGATGGCCATATGTAGGGCAAAGCGCACCTTCCAGAGGAAGTTCTGGCAGTCGAGCAGCTCGCGGTACTCGGCGCGGTTGAGAAAGCCGTGGCTGGTCATCTCGAACAAGGTGGTGGCGCCGAAGTGGCGACGGGCGACCCAGGCAAGGGTCTGAATGTCGCGCAGGCCGCCCGGATTGCACTTGAGATCCGGCTCCAGTTTGTAGGCGGTACCGAGAAACTGCTGGTGCCGCTCCGCCTGCTCTTGGCGCTTGGCACGAAAGAAGGCTTCACTTGGCCAGAAGTGCTGGGGGCCGGTGGCCTCTTTCAGTTGCCGAAAGCCCTCTTGGCGACCAGTGATGTAGCGGGCCTCGATGAGGTTGGTGGCGACCGTAATATCGGCGCGCCCCTGCTCGAGGCACTCCGCCACGTTGCGCACCGCCTGACCCACCTCCAGCTTGAGATCCCACAACAGGGTGATGAACTCGCCAATGCGTAGTCCCAACACTTCGTCCAGTTCGTCGCCGTCATAGAGGATCAGCAGGTCGATATCGGAGTGGGGGTGCAGCTCGCCGCGGCCATAGCCCCCCACCGCGATGAGGGTCAGGTCGCTCTTGTCGAAGCCAAACTTCTGCCACAGGCGGCAGAGCAACTGATCCATGTATTCGGAGCGGGTGGCAACCAGCTCGATGATGTTGTCACCGGCATCGAAACGGGCGTGCAGCCAGCCTAGAAAGCGGCTCAGGTACTCTTTGCAGTTATCGCGGGTGAGCTGGTCGTCGGGTAACAGATGAGGGGAAAGTAGGCTGGCGTCCATGGCATCTCACACACAAGTGGCAGGCATCTGGCTGAAACAGGCAGTAAAAACCCCGGCGCTTTTCACAAGGGCCGGGGTTCGATGTTAGCTGTGTTTGATGAAGCGGTCGATAGTGTCGTCCGGGCGCAGGGTGAGTACCTCGCAGCCATCCTCGGTCACCAGCAGGGTGTGTTCCCACTGGGCGGAGTCGCCGCCATCCTTGGTGGTCACGGTCCAGCCATCCTTCGGATTGACCTTGCAGTGATACTTCTTGCTGTTGACCATCGGCTCGATGGTGAAGCACATGCCTGCTTTCAGCTCCAGCTTGCCACTGTTGCGGTAGTGCAGGATCTGCGGCTCTTCGTGGAACTCGGCACCGATGCCGTGGCCGCAGTAGTCACGCACCACGGAGAAGCCGGCCTTCTCGACGATGGGCTGGATCACGGCGCCAATTTCGGTGATGCAGGCACCCGGACGCACCTTCTTGATGGCAGCGTAGAGGCTCTCTTGCGCAACCTTGCAGAGCTGGCGGCGCAGCGGGGTGGTTTCCCCCACGATGAACATGGCCGAGGTATCGCCGTGGTAGCCATCCTTGATAACGGTGATGTCGAGGTTGATGATATCGCCATCACGCAGCTTCTTGTGGTTCGGGATGCCGTGGCAGATCACATCGTTCACCGAGGTACAGATGGATTTCGGGAAACCGTGATAGTTGAGCGGGGCCGGGATGGCCTGCTGCACGTCGACAATATAGTTGTGGCAGAGGGTGTTCAGTTCGTCAGTGGTGACGCCAGCTTTGACATGGGGCGCAATCATGACCAGCACATCGGCGGCCAATTGGCCGGCAACGCGCATCTTTTCAATCTCTTCCGGTGTCTTGATTTTAATGGACATGGGATCTCTCTTGCGGCCTGCCGCTGGGCCTGCGAGGGCAGACAGGACAGGTAATGAAAAATAGATGCGTTTGCAATCAGGCCAAAATTTTATCCGCAACCCCCGCGTACTTCCAGTGTGATTGTCATCACAGCGTCAAATGGCAGTCGCAACCTCCTTTGGAGGGATCCAGATTTACACCTGTTTAGAGTGTCGGCCGGTGGTGTCCGGAACAAAGTTATGGTATAAAGCGCGCCGGAATGGGGAACTTGCGTCCACCATTTCATCACCCTTACTTAAACAACACACACACATCGACACATATGCCGGGGTGCCTTAACGGGTCGGTTATATGGGATGTGTGGAGGCCTAACCCCAATACAGAGGTATAAAATGGCTAAAGTTTCTATGCGCGACATGCTGCAAGCCGGCGTTCACTTCGGTCACCAGACTCGTTACTGGAACCCGAAAATGAAATCCTACATCTTCGGTGCCCGCAGCAAAGTTCACATCATCAACCTGGAAAAAACCGTTCCGATGTTTGACGATGCCATGAACTTCATCAGCTCCGTAGCTGCCAAGAAAGGCAAGGTACTGTTCGTAGGTACCAAGCGTGCCGCGTCTGAAGCCGTAAAAGAAGCCGCTGAGCGTTGCGACCAGTTCTATGTTAACCACCGCTGGCTGGGCGGCATGCTGACCAACTGGAAAACCGTTCGTCAGTCCATCAAGCGCCTGAAAGATCTGGAAACCCAGAGCCAGGACGGTACCTTCGACAAGCTGACCAAGAAAGAGGCGCTGATGCGTACTCGCGAAATGGAAAAGCTGGAGAAGAGCCTGGGTGGTATCAAGAACATGGGCGGCCTGCCTGACGTTCTGTTCGTTGTCGATGCAGACCACGAGCACATCGCTATCAAAGAAGCCAACAACCTGGGTATCCCGGTAGTTTCCATCGTTGATACCAACTCCAACCCGGACGGCGTTGACTATGTCATCCCGGGTAACGACGACGCTATCCGTGCCGTACAGCTGTACCTGAATGCTGCTGCTGACACCGTACTGGAAGCTCGCGAGCAGGACATCGTTGTTCAAGCCGAACAAGATGGCTTCGTTGAAGCTGAGTAATTGATAAGGTCTGCAAAGCCCTTATTAACCAAGCTGATGTAATTGGTTAGCAGGGGCCCTTGTGGCCCCTGTTTCTTGTCAATTCAAGACCGAGGATACTGGACATGGCAAACATTTCTGCCGCCCTGGTAAAAGAACTGCGCGAGCGCACCGCCGCTGGCATGATGGATTGCAAAAAAGCACTGGAAGAGGCCAACGGCGATATCGAGCTGGCCATCGAGAACATGCGTAAATCCGGTCAGGCCAAAGCTGCCAAGAAAGCTGGCCGTATCGCTGCTGAAGGTGTGATCTTCGCCCGTACCGAAGGCAACGTTGCTGTCATGATCGAGCTGAACTGCGAGACTGACTTCGTTTCCAAGGATGCCGGTTTCCTGGCCATGGGTCAGAAGATCGTCGAGATCGCTGCTACCCAGAAGATCGCTGATGTTGACGCGCTGAAAGCCGCTGATTTCGGCAACGGCGAATCCGTCGAGCTGACCATCACCAACCTGATCGCCAAGATCGGTGAGAACATGAACCTGCGTCGCGTGATGCTGGTTGAAGGTGACAACCTGGGCACCTACGTTCACGGTTCCCGCATCGGTGTTATCACCAAGCTGACCGGTGGTTCCGACGAACTGGCTAAAGATCTGGCCATGCACGTTGCTGCCAACAGCCCGCAATTCGTCAAGCCTGAAGACGTATCTGCTGAAGTCGTTGCCAAAGAGCGCGAAATCCAGATCGACATCGCCATCAACTCCGGCAAGCCGAAAGAGATCGCCGAGAAGATGGTTGAAGGTCGCATGAAGAAGTTTACCGGTGAGGTTTCCCTGACTGGTCAGCCGTTCGTGAAAGATCCTTCCATGACTGTTGCCGAGCTGCTGAAGAAAGAAGGCGCTGACGTTGTCTCCTTCACCCGTTTCGAAGTGGGCGAGGGCATCGAGAAGCAAGAGACCGATTTCGCTGCTGAAGTTGCAGCTCAAATCGCGGCCGCTCAAAAGGCCTAATCGAACCGGTTTTTCCGTTTCCCCAGACCGCGACTTATGTCGCGGTCTTTATATGACCAGGAATCAGTGACATGAGTACCAATCCCAAACCTGCATACAGACGTGTTCTTCTGAAGTTGAGTGGTGAAGCCCTGCAAGGATCCGAGGGTTTCGGCATTGATCCGGCAGTGCTGGAGCGGATGGCCCAAGAGATCAAAGAGCTGGTTGAGCTGGGTGTTCAGGTCGGTCTGGTCATCGGTGGCGGCAACCTGTTCCGTGGTGCCGGTCTTGCCAAGGCGGGCATGAACCGCGTGGTGGGCGACCACATGGGTATGCTGGCAACCGTGATGAACGGTCTGGCCATGCGTGATGCCCTGCATCGTGCTTATGTGAATGCCCGTCTGATGTCTGCTATCTCCCTCCAGGGGGTCTGTGACTCCTACAGTTGGGCCGAGGCAATCAGCCAGCTGCGTGCTGGCAAGGTAGTGATCTTCTCTGCCGGTACTGGCAATCCCTTCTTTACTACCGACTCGGCAGCCTGCCTGCGCGGGATCGAGATCGAAGCCGACGTGGTGCTGAAAGCCACCAAGGTAGATGGTGTATACAACGAGGATCCGGTCAAAAATCCGGATGCCGTCCTGTACCACGAATTGAGTTATGATGAAGTTCTTGAAAAAGAGCTCAAGGTGATGGATCTTGCTGCCTTTACTCTGGCACGTGACCACGATCTGCCGATCCGCGTGTTCAACATGAACAAGCCGGGCGCCCTGCGCCGGGTTATCATGGGTGAGCCGGAAGGTACCCTGATCCATTACGTCAGCAAATAAAATAGATGCGAGCCGCATGGCGGCTCGTTCGCCAAAAGGAAAACCGCTGTGATCAACGAGATTAAAAACGACGCCAAGGAGCGCATGGGCAAGAGTGTCGAGTCACTCAAGACCCAGATGTCCAAGATCCGTACTGGCCGTGCTCACCCGAGCCTGCTCGACGGCATCCAGGTTGAGTACTACGGTGCGGCCACTCCGCTGAAACAGTTGGCCAACGTCGTGGCTGAAGATTCTCGCACCCTCTCCATCTCCGTCTTTGACCGTTCCATGATCCAGGCGGTCGAGAAGGCGATCCTGACCTCCGATCTGGGCCTGAACCCCTCCAGCAATGGCCAGTCCCTGCGGGTGCCGCTGCCGCCGCTGACTGAAGAGCGTCGCCGTGACCTGACCAAGGTTGTGCGTGGTGAAGCAGAAAATGCCCGTGTTGCCGTGCGCAACATTCGCCGCGATGCCAACGCTGATCTGAAAGCGCTGCTGAAAGAGAAAGAGATCTCAGAAGACGATGACCGTCGCGCCCAGGAAGAGATCCAGAAACTGACTGACTCCTACATCAAGCTGGTCGATGAGGCCCTTGCTGCAAAGGAGAAGGAGCTAATGGAAATCTAAGCGCCTGAAAGGTATATTACGAGCGCCGTGTAGTGCCCCTGCACGGCGCTTTTGTCTTTGTGGGAGAAAACCATGTCGCTTTTGGCTGCGTTGGGTGATTGTGCCAACTCGTCTTTACCCCGTCACGTCGCCATCATCATGGATGGCAATGGTCGCTGGGCACAGAACCGTGGCAAGATGCGGGTTTATGGTCATAAGGCTGGCGTCAAGTCAGTGCGCGAGGCCGTTACCTTTGCTGCGCGCGCCAAAATCGAGGCATTGACCCTGTTTGCATTCTCCAGCGAGAACTGGCGCCGCCCGGAAGGGGAGGTCAGCGCTTTGATGGAACTGTTCGTTACCGTGCTGGGCCGTGAGGTGAACAAACTTCACAGTCACGGGATCCGGCTCAAGGTAATTGGCGATACTGCTCGCTTCAGTGAGCGGTTGCAGGCCAAAATTGCCAAGGCAGAAGCCTTGACCGCCAATAACAAGGGATTGACCCTGAATATTGCGGCCAACTATGGTGGCCAGTGGGATATCGCTCAGGCTGCCCGCAAGCTGGCTAAAGCAGTGGCGGCCGGTGAACTGGCCGCTGACGACATTGATGAATCCATGTTGACCCGCGAGGTTTGCATGGCCGATCTGCCACCCGTGGACCTGTTGATCCGCACCGGTGGTGACCATCGCATCAGCAACTTTGTATTATGGCAGCTCGCCTATGCCGAGCTCTACTTTACCCCGGTGTTGTGGCCCGATTTCAACGAGGCCGAGTTCAGTGAGGCCGTTGCCTCCTTTGTTGCCCGCGAACGCCGCTTCGGCTGCACGGGTGAACAGATCCGGGAATTGATCGCCGAGCAGCAGACCGGCTAAACCCCGCTCCCAAGAGAGAGGTTTCTTTTGCTAAAACAACGAATTATTACTGCTTTGATGTTGATCCCCCTGGTATTGGGGGCGCTTTTCTTTCTGCCATTGAAGTTTTTTGCCCTGTTGGCTGCGCTGGTCTTTTTGCTGGCCAGCCGTGAATGGAGCGGCTTTGTCTCTGCCGCCCCGCAACAATGGTTACCCATCGTATTCTGCCTGTTGCTCGGGGCAAGCCTGTTCTGGTTGCCGGTGGAGCAGCTCTGGACTCCCCATCTGCATCCGCTGGTGATGGGCGTGCTCTGGACCGCGGTAAGCTGGTGGCTGCTGGGTCTGCTGCTGGTGCTGCGCTATCCCCAGAGCGCCAAGCTGTGGAAGGAGTCAATCTGGCTCAAGTCCCTGTTTGGTCTGGTGACCCTGGTTCCCTTCTTCTGGTCGCTGGTCGCCATTCGTGGTTACAACTTTTACCATGACCCCATGATGGGAGCCTGGATCCTGCTCTTCGTCATGGGGCTGGTCTGGGCGGCAGATTCTGGCGCGTATTTTTTTGGCAGGGCGTTTGGTAAACACAAGCTGGCACCGGCCGTCAGTCCGGGCAAAACCATTGAAGGGATGTGCGGTGGGCTCTTTACCGCCAGCCTGCTGGCCATCGGCGTCACCTGGTGGATGGGGTTTGTTCCTGCCAAGATGGTTATCGTGCTGTTCTGCTCCTTGCTGGCGGTGCTTGCTTCGGTACTCGGCGATCTGACCGAGAGTATGTTCAAGCGTGAAGCGGGAATCAAGGACTCCGGCACCCTGCTGCCAGGTCATGGTGGGGTGCTAGATCGGATTGATAGTCTGACTGCTGCTCTGCCAGTGTTTCTCCTCAGTTATCTGCTACTCAGTCAGGAGTTTTGATGCGCAACCTGGTTATTCTGGGGGCTTCCGGCTCCATCGGTCAGAGTACCCTGAAGGTGCTGCGCCACAATCCGGGCAGTTGGCAAGTGCTGGCGTTGACCGCTGCCCGCAACGTGAATGCCATGTTGCGGGACAGCCTCGAATTCTCTCCCCGTTTTGCCGTGATGGTCGATGAGGATGCCGCCCGTGAACTGACTGTCCGCCTGAAAGCGCACGGCAGTGCCACCCGAGTGCTTTGTGGTGCTCAAGCACTGTGCGAAGTAGCCGCTCATCCCGATGCCCATAGCGTGATGGCAGCCATCGTTGGTGCGGCAGGCCTGGCCCCGACCATGGCTGCGGTGCGCGCCGGCAAGCGCATTCTGTTGGCCAACAAGGAGGCGCTGGTAATGTCCGGTGCTTTCTTCATGGAGGCCGTGCGCGAGCATGGCGCCGAGCTGCTGCCCATCGACAGCGAGCACAATGCCATCTTCCAGTGTTTGCCGACCGCTGTGCAGCGTCAGCCCGGCTTTTGCGATCTGGCGGCGGCAGGGATCAGCAAGATTTTGCTTACCGGTTCCGGCGGCCCGTTCCGTTACACCGAGATCAGCGAGCTGGCCAAGGTGACGCCGGCGCAAGCCATCGCGCATCCCAACTGGTCGATGGGGGCCAAGATTTCGGTCGACTCCGCCACCATGATCAATAAGGGTCTGGAGTACATCGAGGCGCGCTGGTTGTTCAATGCGGCCCCCGAGCAGATCCAGGTGGTGATCCACCCGCAGTCTGTGATCCACTCCATGGTGCAGTATAAGGATGGCTCCGTGCTGGCCCAGCTTGGCAATCCGGATATGTGTACCCCCATCGCTCATGCGCTGGCTTATCCCAATCGCATCCCCTCCAGTGTGGAACCTTTGGATTTCTTCAGTGTCGGAGAGTTCAGCTTTATCCGGCCTGATTACGAACGCTACCCCTGTCTGGCGCTGGCCATCAATGCCTGCCAGAAGGGACAAGCGGCGACCACTGCGCTCAATGCAGCCAACGAGGAGGCGGTTGCCGCCTTCCTGGCCGGGCGCATCGGCTTTATGGATATTGCCCGGATCAACGAGGCTGTGATGCTGGCGCTGGAGAGCAGCGCCGTCGGCTCGCTCGATGATCTGTTTGCCCTGGACGGTGCGGCAAGAGCCCGTGCTCACACTTTGATTGAGGAGCTTGGCTGATGGGTGGTGTGTTGTGGAATATCGGCGCCTTTGTCGTTGCGCTGGGCCTGCTGGTCGCAGTGCACGAGTTTGGCCACTTCTGGGTGGCCCGTCGTTGTGGCGTCAAGGTTGAGCGTTTCTCCATCGGTTTTGGCAAGGCCATCTGGCGCCGGATGGGCAAGGATGGCACCGAGTACGTGCTGGCCCTGATCCCCCTCGGCGGTTACGTCAAGATGCTGGACGGCCGGGTGGACGAGCTCAAGCCCGGTGACGAGCAGTACGCTTTCAATCACAAGAGTGTCTGGGCGCGGATGGCAATCGTGGCTGCCGGTCCCATGGCCAACTTCGTGTTTGCTCTGGTTGCCCTCTGGTTGATGTTTATCATCGGGGTGCCAAGCGTCAAGCCGGTGATAGGTGAAGTGCGTCCGGCATCCATCGTGGCCGAGGCGGGTGTGCTGCCCGGGATGGAGATTGTCGGGGTCGGCGATGAACAGACTGGTGACTGGGAAAGCGTCACCTACGCCCTTATCAGCCATTTGGGTGACGATGCAGTCACCCTCAAGGTGCAAGCGCCCAATACCAGCTATGCCACTGACAAAACCTTGTCGCTGACCGGCTGGACCTTCGATCCGGATAAAGAGTCGCCCATCGGGAGTCTGGGGATCGTTCCCCTGAGTGGTAAAGTGCTGCCAGTCGTGGCTGCCGTGGTGGCCAAGAGTGCCAGTGAAAAGGCGGGGCTGCAGGTTGGTGACCGTATCAAACAGGTCGGCGATCAGCCAATCACCGCCTGGACCCAGTTTGTCGAGCTGGTGCAGCAGGCACCGGGCGAACCTCTGCAAGTGGTGGTTGAGCGCAACAACAGTGATCTCAACGTGACTCTGACCCCGGATAGTCGCAAGGTGCAGGGTAAGCTGGTTGGATTCGTCGGTCTCTCGCCGCAACTGGTTCCATTACCGGATGAATATCGAATTCTGTTACAGTATGGGCCTTTGCAAGCGCTGTGGCAGGGGGCCGACAAGACCTGGAGCCTGATCACGCTCACCTTTGACATGATTGGCAAGTTGATCGGTGGCATCGTGTCGCTGGACAACCTGAGTGGCCCCATCTCCATTGCCAAGGGCGCCGGCAGCAGTGCCGACTATGGTCTGGTCTATTTCTTGAGTTTTCTGGCGCTGATCAGCGTCAACCTGGGAATTATCAATCTGTTCCCCCTGCCGGTGCTCGATGGTGGCCATCTGGTCTATTTCCTGATCGAAGCGGTCACCGGCAAGCCGGTATCAGAGAAAATACAGGAAGTGGGTTTCAGGATCGGCGCCGCCATTCTGATGTTATTGATGGGCATTGCGCTGTTTAACGATTTCGCTCGCCTCTGAGGCCAGAGCATCAACAAGGACACATAAGAACAAAATGGCTGTTAAAAAAGCATTGGTGTTGAGTTGCCTGCTGGGTGCCAGTTTCCTGGCCCAGGCGGCCCCTGCCTCTTTTGTGGTGCAAGATATCCAGGTCGAAGGTCTGCAACGGGTGACCCTGGGTGCCGCACTGTTGAACCTGCCGATCCGGGTCGGTGATACCGTCGATTCCGTGGCGCTGGCCAGTGCCATCAAGAAGCTTTACGCCTCGGGCAACTTTGAGGATGTGAAGGTTTACCGTGACGGCCAGGTGCTGCAGGTGATGGTCAAGGAGCGTCCGACCATCTCCAGCATCGAATTTTCTGGCAACAAGGATATCAAGGAAGAACAACTGACCCAGAGTCTGGAGTCTTCCGGTATCCGTGTCGGCGACCCGCTGGATCGCACCGTACTGACCTCCCTCGAAAAGGGGTTGGAAGATTTCTACTATGGCGTGGGTAAATACTCTGCCAAGGTCAAGGCCATTGTCACCCCGTTGCCGCGCAACCGGGTTGATCTGAAGTTTACCTTTGTCGAAGGTCAGGCTGCAAAAATCCAGCAGATCAACATCGTCGGTAATAGCGTCTTCCCGGAAGAGAAGCTGCTGGCCCAACTCTCCCTCCGTGACGAAGTACCCTGGTGGAACTTCACCGCCGATCAGCGTTACCAGAAGCAGAAGCTGGCCGGTGATATCGAAACGCTGCGCTCCTACTACATGGATCGCGGCTACATCCGCTTCCAGCAGGAGTCCACCCAGGTCTCCATGACCCCGGACAAGAAGGGAGTCTATGTCACCCTCAACATCAAGGAAGGGGATCAGTACAAGGTCTCCGGTGTCCAGCTCAAGGGCGACCTGATTGATCGCGGTGGCGAGATGAAGGGGTTGATCCCGATCGCTGCTGGCAGCACCTACTCCGCCAGCCAGGTGACTCACACCGAAGAAGTGCTCTCCAAGTTCCTTGGTCGTTACGGCTACGCCTATCCGAAAGTGGTCACCTTCCCGCAGGTCAATGACAAGACCAAGGAAGTTGAGCTGATCGTCAACGTAGAGCCTGGCCCCCGTGTCTATGTGCGCAACATCAACTTCAGCGGTAACGCCACCACTGAGGATCAGGTGCTGCGTCGCGAGATGCGCCAGATGGAGGGCACCTGGCTCTCCTCCGACAACATCGAACAGTCCAAGAGCCGCCTCAATCGCCTTGGCTACTTCGAGAGCGTCGAAGTGGACACCAAGCGGGTGCCGGGCAACGATGACCTGGTTGATCTCGACTTCAAGGTCAAGGAGCAGCCTGCAGGTTCCATCAACGCCGGTATCGGTTACGGTACCGAATCGGGTCTAAGCCTGCAGGCCGGGATCTCTCAGAATAACTTTATGGGGACCGGGAAGACGGTCTCCATCAACGCCAGTACCAACGACTACTCCAAGAACGTTGATCTGAGCTACAACGATCCCTACTTCACTGTGGACGGCGTTAGCCTGGGTGGGCGACTCTACTACAACCAGTTCCGTGCCGATGACGCCGATATCGTCGATTACGAGAACGAAACCATCGGTTTCCGTCTCTCCAGTGGCTTCCCGGTCAACGAGTTCAATCGACTTGACTTCAGTACCGGTATCGAGAGTACCAAACTGAGCCGCCCGTCGTTCAATGCCCAGAACTATCAGGAGTGTCTGAAAGACAACCCGGATACCAATGGCAACACCTACTGCTGGGATCAGTGGAACGATAATCGCCAGTCGGTGCAGATGGATCAGTTCTGGAATATCTACTCCCAGGACGGCTCCAACCTCGACTTCGTCACCGTCGATATGACCGCAGGCTGGACCCGTTCCACCCTGAACAAGGGGATGTTCCCGACCTCTGGTGATCGTCAGCGTATCAACGCCAAGGTGACCGTGCCGGGCATGGAGTTGCAGTACTACAAGCTCTCCGCCGAAGATGCCCACTACTTCCCGCTCGATGCAGATCACAGCTGGGTAGTGATCGGCAAGGGGCGGGTCTCCTACGGCAATGGTTATGGTGATGACAGCATGCTGCCGTTTTTCGAGAACTACTATGCCGGTGGTTTCGATACGGTACGTGGCTTCAAGAGCAATACCATTGGTCCCAAGGCCATCTACAAAACTTACAACAAGCCGGGCTCTGGCAGCTGTACCGGCAATCAGCCATGCGAGACCGGTTATTACGAAGGTTCCGACACCTCGGTGGGTGGTAACGCACTGGCGGTGGCCTCGTTCGAACTGGTCTTCCCGACCCCGTTCGTCTCCGAGACCTATCGTCCGCAGATCCGGACCACGGCATTTGTTGATGCGGGTACCGTCTGGAGCACCGATTTTGCCAATGGTGCCTACCCCTGTGCTGCCGGTTCGGATTGCAACTATTTGAGTCAGGACTACTCCAATCCGGGTAATATCCGTGTCTCTGCAGGTGTCTCCTTGCAGTGGCTCTCACCGATGGGACCGCTGGTGTTCGCCCTGGCCAAGCCAATCAAGAAATACGAAGGGGATCGTACCGAAGTCTTCTCCTTCAACATCGGTCGTACTTTCTAAGCAGAATATCGCCCCCACCCATGCGGTGGGGGTCTTCAATGATGGGACGCGCGGTATGCGTGCCTCACCAGGTAACAAGACGGTGTCAATGCCGCTTGCATAATCGGGTAAATCAGGTAGCCCTCGCCATGAGGGAACAAGGAGTAAGTGTGAATAAAGCGTTGAAAGTAGCTGGTTTGAGCTTTGCACTGATGGCTGCCGGCATGGGTTCTGCCTTCGCTGAGACCAAGATCGCCGTGGTTGATATGGGCGAAGTCTTCCAAAAGCTGCCCCAGCGTGAAGCCGTTGCAGCCAAGCTGAAAGGCGAATTCGAGCCGCGCATGCGTGAGCTGCAGAAGCTGGAACAGGAAGGCCAGAAGCTGGTCGAGAAGTTCCGTAAGGATGAAGCCTTCATGAGCGCCGAGCAGAAGAAGCAGAACCAGGAGAAACTGGCCAAGCTGCAGATGGAGTTCAATCAGAAGCGTCAAGCCTTTGAGCAGGACAACGGCCGCCGTCAGTCCGAAGAACGCAACAAGATCCTGACCAAAGTGCAGGCTGCCATCGATTCCATCGCCAAGAGCAATGGTTACGATCTGGTGCTGGAGCGCAATGCCGCCCCGTATGCCGCCAGCAAGCTGGACATCTCCGGCCAGGTTATTTCTCAGGTAAGCAAGAGCAACTAATTGATGGCATTCACTCTCGCACAGCTGGCCCAGCAACTGGGGGCCCAGGTCCATGGCGACGGAACCCTGGAAATCCGCAAGGTAGCGACACTGGAAAAGGCCGGGGAGGGTGAGATTACCTTCCTGTCCAACAAGAAGTACCGCTCTTATCTGGAGCAGAGCAAGGCGACTGCCGTGCTCATCACAGAGGCGGATCTCCCTTTCTGTCCCACCAATGCGCTGGTGCTCAAGGATCCCTACGTGGGTTTTGCCCGGGTAGCCCAACTGCTGGACACCACCCCGCAGCCGGCCATGGATATCCATCCGAGTGCCGTCATCGCGGCTGACGTGCAACTGGGCGAGAGAGTGGCCATCGGCGCCAATGCGGTGATCGAATCCGGTGTCGTGCTGGGTGATGATGTACGCATTGGCCCGGGCTGTTTTGTCGGCAAAAATACCCGGCTGGGAGCGCGCTCCCGGCTGTGGGCCAACGTCACCCTCTATCACAATGTTACCATGGGCACCGACTGTCTGGTTCAATCCGGCACAGTGATCGGGGCCGATGGTTTCGGTTATGCCAATGAACGTGGCGAGTGGATCAAGATCCCCCAGCTCGGCGGCGTGACCATTGGCAACCGGGTCGAGATCGGTGCCTGTACCACCATTGACCGCGGTGCGCTGGAAGATACCCGCATCGCTGACAACGTCATCATCGACAACCAGTGCCAGATCGCCCACAACGTTGAGATCGGCTACGGCACCGCCGTGGCGGGCTCCACCGTGATGGCTGGTAGTCTCAAGGTCGGCAAATACTGTATCATTGGCGGCGCTTCCGTCTTTAACGGGCATATGGAGATCTGCGACCAGGCCACCGTCACCGGTATGGCCATGGTGATGCGACCCATTACCGAGCCCGGTGTCTACTCTTCCGGCATCCCTCTGCAAACCAATAAAGAGTGGCGCAAGACCGCCGCCCGGGTGATGCGTATCGAAGAGATGCACAAGCGGTTAAGCAAGCTTGAGAAGAAGCTGGATCAAGAATAATCACGATTGGTATAGGGTACTGTTTTGACTACTGAAAAGAAGAGCCTGGGTATCCAGGAAATCATGGATCTGCTGCCCCACCGTTATCCGTTTCTGATGGTGGATCGTGTAGACGACTACGAGATCAGCGATGAGCGCAAAACCCTGCGTGCCATCAAGAACGTCTCGTTCAACGAGCCGATCTTCCAGGGGCACTTCCCGGCCAAGCCGGTGTTCCCGGGTGTGCTGATCCTGGAAGCGATGGCACAGGCCACCGGTATCCTGGCCTTTACCATGGTGGGCAAGCCGTCTCCCAACGAACTCTACTATTTTGCCTCAATCGACAATGCTCGCTTCAAGCGTCCAGTCGGCCCCGGTGACCAGCTGGTGCTCGACGTGGAGTTCCTGAAAGAGCGTCGCGGTATTGCCAAATTCACCGGAGTCGCTACCGTCGACGGTGAAGTGGTCTGTACCGCCGAGCTGATGTGCGCCAAACGCGAGGTTTAACACACGTGATCGACCAGACTGCCATCATTCACGATACTGCCATCGTCCATGAGTCTGCCGTGATCGGTAAAGGGGTTGAAATCGGCCCCTTTTCTGTCATCGGCGCCGAGGTGGAAATCGGTGACAACACCTGGGTAGGTTCCCATGTGGTGATCAAGGGCCCGACCAAGATTGGTCGTGGCAACAAGATCTTCCAGCACACCTCCATCGGTGAGGATTGTCAGGACAAGAAGTACGCCGGTGAGCGCACCTTCCTCGAAATTGGCGACAACAACGTCATTCGCGAGAACTGCACCTTCCACCGTGGCACCATTCAGGATCAATCCCTGACCAAGGTGGGCAGCGGAAACCTGTTCATGGTCAACGTCCACGTTGCCCACGACTGCATCATCGGTGACAACTGCATCTTCGCCAACAACGCCACCCTGGCGGGTCACGTGGTGATCGGTGACTTCGTGATCTTTGGGGGGCTCTCCGCCATTCACCAGTTCGGCCGCGTCGGTTCCCACGCCTTCGTCGGTGGCTGCGCCGCCCTCAACAAGGACGTGCCGCCTTATGTGATGGCCGCAGGAAACTACGCCAAGCCGTTCGGGGTCAACTCCGAAGGGCTGCGTCGCCGTGGTTTCAGCGCCGAGGCTATCTCTGCTGTCAAGCGCGCCTACAAAGAGATCTTCCGCTCTGGCAAGACCATCGAAGAGGTGCTGCCGGTGCTGATCGATATGGCGCAAGCCGAACCGGCCGTCCAGCTCTATGTGGACTTCCTCAAAGACAACGAGCGCGGGATCATCCGTGCCTGATCCGGTTCGCATCGGTATCGTCGCCGGAGAAGTATCCGGCGACATTCTGGCTGCCGGCCTGGTGCGGGAGCTGCAAGCCCGCTACCCGGACGCGCAGTTTGAAGGGATCGCCGGGCCGCGCATGCAGGCGCTGGGCGTCAAGGCGCTGTTCGAGATGGAAGAGCTCTCCGTCATGGGGATCACCGAGGTGCTTGGCCGTCTGCCGCGTATTCTCAAGGTCCGTCGCGAACTGCTGCGTCACTTTATTGCCAATCCGCCCGATATCTTCATCGGCGTGGATGCACCGGATTTCAATATCGGAGTGGAGCTGAAACTGCGCCGCGCCGGTATCAAGACGGTTCACTATGTCAGCCCCTCGGTGTGGGCCTGGCGCCAGAACCGCATTCACAAGATCAAGGCCGCTACCGACATGGTGCTCGCCTTCCTGCCCTTCGAGAAAGCCTTCTACGACCGCTTCGACGCCCCTTGCCGTTTTGTCGGTCATACCATGGCGGACGATATTCCATTGGTGCCGGATCAGGCCGCCGTGCGTCGCAATCTCGGTATCGATGCCAATCGCCGCTGGCTGGCGGTGCTGCCGGGCAGCCGCACCGCAGAAGTGGGCTTTATGTCCCCCCTGTTTCTCGAGGCCTGCAAGCACCTGACGGTGCGCTATCCGGATCTCGGTTTCATCGTGCCGCTGGTCAACCAGAAACGGCGCGAGCAATTCATGGCCATCAAGGCCGAGCTGGCGCCGGATCTCGAGATGGTGCTGCTGGAAGGGCAGGGGCGCGAGGCGATGATCGCTGCCGACGTGGTGATGCTGGCCTCTGGCACCGCGGCGCTCGAAGCCATGCTGGTGAAAAAGCCGATGGTGGTGGGCTACAAGCTCAAGCCCTTCAGCTACTGGCTGGCACAGCGACTGGTGAAGACTGAATTTGTCTCTCTGCCCAACCTGCTCGCGGGTCGCATGCTGGTGCCGGAACTGATCCAGCACGAGTGCACCCCGGAGAATCTGGTGGAAGAGGTGAGCAAGTACTTCGAGCACGACAACAGTGTGCTGGTCAACACCTTCACCGAGCTGCACCAGCTGATCCGCTGTAATGCCGACTCGCAGGCCGCCGACGCGGTGGTGGATCTGCTCGGCAGATAACGCTATTTCGGACCGTCGATTGCGCCGCGCTACCCGTTAATCCGTTTTCCGAGTGGTGATGTCGCGCCAGTCGACCCCTGTCAGGCCCCACGGGGCCTGTTTTGATTCAAGGCTACAAGATGATGATCGATATTCCTGACGACAAGCTGGTTGCCGGTGTGGATGAAGTGGGTCGCGGCCCGCTGGTGGGTGACGTGGTCACCGCCGCGGTCATTCTCGATCCCGCCAACCCGATTGTCGGACTGGCTGACTCCAAGAAGCTCTCCGAGAAGAAACGGCTGGCGCTATTTGACGAGATCAAAGAGAAAGCGCTCGCTTGGGCTATCGGTCGCGCCACTCCGGAAGAGATCGACGAGCTCAACATCCTGCATGCCACCATGCTGGCGATGCAGCGCGCCGTAGCAGGGCTGAAGGTGACGCCCGAGCTGGTCTTTATCGATGGCAACCGCTGCCCGGCATTGCCGATGGAATCGCGCGCCGTGGTCAAGGGTGATAGCCTGGTGGCCGCCATCAGTGCCGCTTCGATCCTTGCCAAGGTAACCCGCGATGCGGAGATGACCGAGCTGGACAGCCGTCATCCCGAGTATGGTTTTGCCCGCCACAAGGGGTATCCGACTGCTGAGCACCTCGCCATTCTGGCCGAGCGTGGCCCGCTGCCCGAATATCGCAAGAGCTTCAAACCGGTGCGCCGCGCACTGGGGATCGAGTAGACCATGCCATTTAGTTTGAGCAGCGAGAGGAGATGACGATGGCTGAACCCCGTTTTATCCACCTGCGAGTCCACTCCGACTTCTCCATGGTCGATGGCCTGCAGAAGATCAACCCCATCGTCGGGGCTGCAGCGGCCAACAACATGCCGGCGTTGGCGCTGACCGATCAGATGAACATGTGCGGTCTGGTGCGCTTCTATGGTGCTGCCCACGGCAAGGGGATCAAACCCATCGTCGGTGCCGACTTCTGGGTGCAGAGCGACGAGCTTGGCGACGAGCAGTTCCGCCTCACTCTGCTCGCTATGGACAACGACGGCTACCAGAACATCACCCTGCTTATCTCTCGCGGCTACCAGCGCGGCCACGTGCAGGGGCGCCCGGTTATCGACAAAAGCTGGCTCGCCGAGCATGCCAAGGGGGTGATCGTCCTCTCCGGCGGTCGTGAAGGGGATGTGGGCAAGTTCCTGCTCAAGGGTAACCGGCAGATGACCGAGCAGTGCCTCGCCTTCTACCAGACCCATTTCCCCGATGCCTACTACCTCGAGCTGCTGCGTACCGGTCGACCCGACGAAGAGGTCTATCTGCACATGGCAGTGGCCATTGCTACCGAGTTCGAGCTGCCAGTGGTCGCCACCAACGAGGTGGTGTTCCTTAACGCCGATGACTTCGACGCCCACGAGATCCGGGTGGCCATCCACGATGGCTATACCCTGATGGACAAACGCCGTCCCCGTCGCTACAGCCCCCAGCAGTACCTGCGCAGTCAGGAGGAGATGGCGGAGCTGTTTGCCGATATCCCCGAAGCGCTGGAAAACACGGTGGAGATCGCCAAGCGCTGCAACGTGACGGTGCGTCTCGGCGAATACTTCCTGCCCAACTTCCCGACCGGCGACATGACTACCGAAGATTTTCTGGTGGCCAAGTCGAAAGAGGGTCTGGAGGAGCGTCTCGAGTTCCTGTTCCCGGATCCGGCAGTGCGGGCCGAGCGTCGTCCCGAGTATGACGAGCGTCTCGACATCGAGCTGAAAGTGATCAACCAGATGGGCTTCCCGGGTTACTTCCTCATCGTGATGGAGTTTATCCAGTGGTCCAAGGACAACGGCATTCCCGTTGGTCCGGGCCGGGGCTCGGGGGCGGGCTCTCTGGTGGCGTACGCCCTCAAGATCACCGACCTCGATCCGCTGGAATTTGACCTGCTGTTCGAACGTTTCCTGAACCCGGAGCGGGTATCCATGCCCGACTTCGACGTCGACTTCTGCATGGACCGACGGGATGAAGTGATCGAGCACGTCTCCGAGATGTATGGCCGGGATGCGGTCTCCCAGATCATCACCTTCGGCAGCATGGCGGCCAAGGCGGTGGTGCGAGACGTTGGCCGGGTGCTGGGCCACGCTTACGGCTTTGTCGATCGCATCTCCAAGCTGATCCCGCCGGATCCGGGGATGACGCTGGCCAAGGCGTTCGAGGCCGAGCCCAAGCTACCCGAGCTTTACGAGCAGGATGAGGAGGTCAAAGACCTCATCGACATGGCCCGCCGCCTTGAAGGGGTGGTGCGCAACGCTGGTAAACACGCCGGTGGCGTGGTGATCGCGCCTACCAAGATCACCGACTTTGCGCCGCTCTACTGCGATGACGAAGGCCATCACCCGGTCACCCAGTTCGACAAGAACGATGTGGAATACGCCGGTCTGGTGAAGTTCGACTTCCTCGGTCTGCGAACGCTCACCATCATCGACTGGGCGCTCGGCATGATAAACCCGCGTCTTGCCAAAGAGGGCAAGCCGCCGGTGGACATCGCCGCCATCCCCATCGATGACAAGAAGTCGTTTGACCTGCTGCAGCGCTACGAGACCACAGCGGTATTCCAGCTGGAATCCCGCGGCATGAAGGATCTCATCAAGCGGCTGCGCCCCGACTGCTTCGAGGATATGATCGCACTGGTGGCCCTGTTCCGACCGGGCCCGCTCCAGTCAGGCATGGTGGATAACTTCATCGACCGCAAACACGGTAATGAAGCGATCTCCTATCCGGACGAGAAGTGGCAGCACGAGAGCCTGAAACCGATTCTTGAACCGACCTACGGCATCATCCTCTATCAGGAGCAGGTGATGCAGATTGCCCAGACCCTGGCAGGCTATACGCTGGGTGGCGCGGACATGTTGCGCCGGGCGATGGGTAAGAAAAAGCCCGAGGAGATGGCCAAGCAGCGGGCCGGTTTCGAGGAGGGCGCCATCAAGAATGGCGTCGACGGCGAGCTGGCGATGAAGATCTTCGATCTGGTGGAGAAGTTTGCCGGCTACGGCTTCAACAAATCCCACTCCGCCGCCTATGCGCTGGTCTCCTACCAGACCCTCTGGCTCAAGGCCCACTTCCCGGCCGAGTTCATGGCAGCGGTGATGACCGCCGATATGGACAACACCGACAAGATCGTAACCCTGGTGGACGAGTGCCAGCGGATGGGGCTGACGGTGATCCCGCCGGATGTGAACACCGGTCGCTATCGCTTCTCGGTCAACGAAGATGGTCATATCGTCTACGGCATCGGGGCGGTGAAGGGGGTTGGTGAAGGCCCCATCGATGCGATCTTGAGCGCCCGGGATCAGGACGGCCCGTTCCGCGACCTGTTCGACTTCTGCAACCGGGTCGACATCAAGAAGCTTAACAAGCGGGTGATGGAGAAGCTTATTCTCTCCGGCGCCATGGACCGGCTCGGCCCACACCGTGCCGCCTTGATGGCGACGCTGGAGGAGGCGATGCGTGCCGCCGAGCAGCACGCCAAGGCGCAGGCGGTGGGGCAGGTCGACATGTTTGGCGTGCTCACCGAAGAGATTGACGACGTCAAGAAGGCGTTTGCCAACGTGCCACACTGGCCTGACAAGGTGTGGCTGGAAGGGGAGCGCGAGACCCTCGGGCTCTATCTCACCGGTCACCCCATCAACCAGTACAGCAGCGAGTTGCGTCGTTATACCTCGGGTCGCCTGTGCGATCTGCACCCCACCTCCCGCGATACCGTGACCACGGCGGCTGGGCTGGTGATTGCCGCTCGCAGCATGGTGACCAAGCGTGGCAACAAAATGGGGATCTTCACCCTGGACGACCGTTCCGGTCGCCTCGATGTGACCCTGTTCAGTGAAGCGCTGGAAAAATATGAAGAATTGATGCAAAAAGACCGCATTTTGGTGGTTTCTGGACAGGTCAGCTTTGATGACTTCTCCGGTGGCCTTAAAATGTCGGCCCGGGAATTACTGGATATCAATGATGCGAGGGAGCGTTTTGCCAGAGCAATCCGCATCTCCCTCGATGAACAGCGTATCGATGATCGCTTTTTTCCGCGTTTGTGCGAGATTTTGGAGCCCGCCCGTGCCGGAGTCTGTCCGGTTCAGGTAAACTATCGTCGCCCCGGTTCCCGGGTGCGATTGACGCTCGGTACCGAGTGGCGGGTGACGCCCACCGATCAACTGTTAGATGACTTGCGCGTCCTGCTTGGACGAGAGCGGGTCGAGTTGGTTTTTGATTAGAGGTTCTAAGGCCCTATGAGTCTTTTTCTGGATTTTGAACAGCCGATTGCCGAGTTGCAGGCGCAGATTGATGAGCTCAAACATGTGAGTGAAGGCAATCACGCCGTGGATCTGAAAGACGAGATCCGCCGGCTGGAGAAGAAAAACGAAGAGCTGACCAAGAAGATCTTCGGTGATCTGGGGGCCTGGCAGGTATCCCAGATGGCGCGTCATCCCCAGCGCCCTTACACCCTCGATTATATCGAGCAGATCTTCACCGATTTCGACGAGCTGGCCGGTGATCGTGCCTATGCCGATGACAAGGCTATCGTCGGCGGTATTGCCCGTCTCGACGGCGAGCCGGTGATGGTGATTGGTCACCAGAAGGGTCGCGAGACCAAAGAGAAGATCAAGCGTAACTTCGGCATGCCGCGTCCGGAAGGGTACCGCAAGGCCCTGCGTCTGATGGAGATGGCCGAGCGTTTCAAGATGCCGATCATCACCTTTATCGACACCCCGGGCGCTTACCCCGGCGTCGGTGCCGAAGAGCGTGGCCAGTCCGAAGCGATTGCCCGCAACCTGAAAGTCATGGCCGGCCTGACCGTGCCGGTGGTCTGCACCGTAATCGGTGAAGGCGGCTCAGGTGGTGCGCTGGCTATCGGCGTGGGTGACCGCGTCAACATGCTGCAGTATTCCACCTACTCTGTCATCTCGCCGGAAGGGTGTGCCTCCATCCTGTGGAAGAGCGCCGAGAAGGCTTCTGTGGCTGCTGAAGCGATGGGTATCACTGCCCAGCGTTTGAAAGAGCTGAAACTCATCGACAACATCGTCGAAGAGCCGCTCGGCGGTGCCCACCGCGATGTGGAAAAGATGGCTAAAAACCTCAAGGCCCGCATCAAGCAGGATCTGGACGCTCTGCGTCCGCTTGATACCGAACAACTGCTGGAGCAGCGCTACCAGCGTCTGCTGGGCTACGGCTACTGCTAAGCTCGCAATCGTGAATCCCGAGATCCAGGCCCCCGTCATCGACGGGGGCTTTTTATTGCGGTTGATCTGCCATTCAGATGAGTGCCCCAACGCGCCCTGGAATGGCGCAGTTCAGTCTTCGCGAGTGAGGTGCATGGTTGGTATGCCATGCTGTTGGTGATGGCTGCCAGTAGCCTACAGCATCCTTTGGCATCGCTGGCGATGGCATGACAAGCCACGTGATCATCCGATTGCGGCATAAAAAAGCGCCCCGGATGTACGGGGCGCTTTTACAGGTATTAGGCAGTCTTACAGATCAATGTCGTCTGTCAGACCCTCGTAGGCGATATCAATGGATTGCAGCTCCTTCTGCAAACGGTGCTTGTCTTTCAGCGCTTCGATCTCGCGCCATTTACGTTTTTTTCCCGTTGTCCCGCGGCTACGTGAACCGAGTTCAACTACCTCGTCATAATCGAAGTTGAACATTTCCATGGCTCCCTCCTTGGCTTTTATCGTTTTCACCACCCGTATAACATAACGAATCTGAAATTAAAACGTTTTCGTGACGACTCTATGACTGCGCTAAAAAAGCCCATGAAAAAAACCGGGCCCCTTGGTAGGGGCCCGGTTTTTTTCATAAAAATTAATCGATTACAGGCGGCTTGCCAGCATGGTTTCCAGCTTGCCCTGGTCGATGGCAAACATGCGGATACCTTCGCCCAGCTTCTCGTGAGCCATGGCGTCCTGGTTCAGTTCCCAGCGGAATTCGGCCTCGGTCATCGGGGTCGGTTTGGCCTTGCGCTCACCGGTGTAGTCCAGTTTACGTACCACGGCCCCTTCGGTCTTGCTCAGCTCTTCCAGCAGGGCCGGGCCGATGGTCAGGCGGTCGCAACCAGCCAGTTCCAGGATCTCGCCAGTATTGCGGAAGCTGGCGCCCATCACCACGGTCGGGTAGTCGTGCTGCTTGTAGTAGTTGTAGATGGAGGTGACGGAGACCACGCCCGGATCTTCGCTGGCGGTGTAGTCACGGTTGTGCTTGGCCTTGTACCAGTCGAGGATGCGACCCACGAACGGGGAGATCAGGAAGGCACCTGCTTCGGCACAGGCACGGGCCTGGGCGAAGGAGAACAGCAGGGTCAGGTTGCACTGGATACCCTCTTTCTCCAGTACCTCGGCGGCACGGATCCCTTCCCAGGTGGAGGCCAGCTTGATCAGAATGCGGTCGTTGCTGATACCCGCTTCGTTGTAGAGACGGATCAGCTTGCGGGCCTTGGCGATGCTGGCTTCGGTATCGAAGGAGAGACGGGCATCCACTTCGGTAGAGATACGGCCCGGAACGATCTTCAGCACTTCCAGACCGATGTTGACGGCCAGCTTGTCGCCCGCGTCGATGATTTGCTGTGCCTTGTCCTGGCTCTGGGCTTTGGCCCATTTGATGGCGTCTTCGATCAGCGGAGCGTACTCGGGGATCTCGGAGGCCTTCAGAACCAGAGAGGGGTTGGTGGTGGCATCGATGGGCTGATAGCGTTTGATGGCTTCGATATCACCGGTGTCGGCAACAACAGTGGTCAGGGCTTTCAGCTGGGTTAATTTATCGGCCATAGCGAATATCATCTCTTAATGAGGGAGTAATCCCTGGGTTGCGGGCTTGAGACGGTGGTTCTGAAATAAAATTACAGGATCTTGGTGCCTCAGGCTCAGAAAAGCGCGATGGGGGCGGCCCATCGTCATTGCCTGCCTAATTAATACTGATGTGCTGCATCCTGCAATAGGGGCGCTTGGTTGTTAAACATTCAGGCTGTTGAGTTATCCCGTTTTATGGCGTGAAACTATATGATTAGTAAGGTTTTTTACATTTCCCTTCGACCTCGCTCCGGTTTGCTTTCAGCTGAACTTTTTTAGCCAATATCGATATTTGTGTCGTCGATCACATAAATTATCTCGCTACGTACTTGAAATTTAATTACAGAGAAAACGTTTGGCGAAATGTCGCCGTCTGAAAGCCATTTCATGCAAGCGTTTGCGTTTTCGGATAGCTCATCAGGGATATATCAAAATGGTTCTCTTATGGGGCTTAATGGTGGCCTGTCTGATTGAATTATTGAGTTTGTTGAAAGTTTGCGATTTAAATGGAGCTTTATGGGCTTTTACCGTTCGTTTTTTGTGTCTCGCGTGACCGGGATCACTATTCCGGGCTCTCCCGCTGTGCTAGATTCCGCCCCTTTAGCGAAACGCTAATTAAACGACAGACAGAAAACGGTCAGCGCAGACTGACCATGGATGTGAATAACAACGAGAGAATTATGGACACCTTGATTGCGATGCTAAACGACCTGATGTGGGGAGCCGTGCTCATCTACCTGCTCATCGGGGTCGGTATCTTTTTCACCTTCCGCCTGGGTTTTATCCAGATCCGTCACTTTGGCCACATGTTTTCCGTGCTGAAAAACAGTCGTAAATCGGACAACGCGGGCATCTCCTCCTTCCAGGCCCTCTGTACCAGCCTTGCCGCCCGTGTCGGCACCGGCAACCTGGCCGGTGTGGCTGTCGCTATCTATCTGGGTGGCCCCGGCGCCATCTTCTGGATGTGGCTGATTGCCTTTATCGGTATGGCGACCGCCTTCGTCGAAAGCACCCTGGCCCAGCTCTACAAGGTCAAGGATGAGGATGGCAACTACCGTGGTGGCCCGGCCTACTACATGGAGAAAGGCCTTGGCATGCGCTGGATGGGGGTGGTCTTCTCGCTCTGCCTGATCCTGGCATTTGGTCTGGTGTTCAACGCGGTGCAGGCCAACTCCATCAGTCTGGCGATGAAGGTGGCGTTTGGCATTCCTGACTGGGTCAGCGGTCTGGCGCTGGTGGCGCTCTCCGGCCTGATTATCTTCGGCGGCATTCGTGGCATTGCCCGTTTTGCCGAGCTGGTGGTGCCCTTTATGGCACTGGCCTACATCCTGCTGGCGCTGGTGATAGTAGCGATGAACATCACCGAGTTGCCCCATGTCTTCATGCTGATCATCAAGTCTGCCTTCGGGATTGAGCAGGCAGGCTCGGGTGCGCTGGGTTATGCCATCTCCCAGGCGATGATCAACGGTATCAAGCGCGGTCTCTTCTCCAACGAAGCGGGGATGGGTTCTGCACCCAACGCGGCGGCGACTGCCACCCCCTATCCGCCGCACCCGGCCTCTCAGGGCTATGTACAGATGCTGGGGGTCTTTATGGACACCATCGTCATCTGCAGCTGTACCGCCGCCATCATCCTGATGTCCGGTCAGTTTGAGCCGGGCTCCGGTGTGACCGGTGTCGAGCTGACCCAGCGTGCGCTCTCTTCCCAGATTGGCAGTGGAGGCAACATCTTTATCGCGGCAGCCATCTTCTTCTTCGCCTTCACTTCTATCGTGGCCAACTACTCCTATGCCGAAACCAATCTGGTGTTCCTCGAGCACAACCACAAGGGCGGCCTGATGCTGTTCCGGATGTTTGTGCTGGGCATGGTGATGTTCGGCTCTGTGGGCGAGTTACCCACTGTCTGGGCCATGGCGGATGTTTCCATGGGACTGATGGCCATCGTCAACCTGGTGGCGATCCTGCTGCTCTCCGGCGTAGCCATCAAGCTGGCGAAGGATTACAACGACCAGCTCAAGCTGGGCAAGGTGCCCACCTTTGATGCCAACAAGTACCCGGAGATCCGCTCCCAGCTGGAAGAGGGAATTTGGGACAATCCGACCAAAAAATAACAAGCGGTGAGTCAAACCTCTTGATTAAAACCTGAGGGGGGAGCCAGTGACTCCCCCCTTTTTATGGCTTGCTCTTCTGCGGTTGATCCCAGAGCAGGGTGAGTTGTTTTATACGCAGTTGCAACTGGCGCCAGCAGCGCCTTTGTTGTCGGTCGCTGAGAGGGGCATAACGCCAGCGGCGATAGAGCCACGCACTCTTTAGCAGAGGATGGGCAAGGTCAGGACGCAGCCGCGCCAGTCGCTCGCACCATGCCCCCATGCTCTCGGCGGGCTGGGGTGAGTAGCCGCTGCGTTTGCCCCGTTTGAGCAGGGGCTGCCAGATGCGCCGCGCTGGCGGCAGGCGCGCGGGCAACAGCAGGGGCAGGCTCACCAGCAGGGCGACCAGCATCAGGCTCGCGAGGATCAACCAGGGAGTGTGCGCTGCCAGTGCAGGCCAGCGCAGACCGATTTGCTGCCAGAGCTGGCCCGCATCGTAACCAATCACCCAGCGACTCCACTGGTATTCGATATTGTTGCCCCACCAGCGCAGCTGATTGAGCAGGGCCCAGTTGCGATAACGTTGCAAAGCGAGGGGGTCGGCGGCGGTAAACTCGTCGCTCAGGGCCTCCCTCACGCCGTCTTCAATGCGCTCAGGTGCCACTGCCGCCGTGGGGTCGATTCGCCGCCATGAGCCCCCTTCATCGAGATACTCCACCCAGGCATGGGCATCGAACTGGTGTACCGCCAGATAGTTGCCCCTGGGATTCCATTCGCCGCCGAGATAACCGGTGACCAGTCGTGCAGGAATACCGGCAGCGCGCAGCACGAAAGCGGTCGCCATGGCGTAGTGGCCGCAAAAGCCCTGCTTTGTATCGAACAGGAATGCATCCACCCCGTCACTGCCAAGTCGTGGCAGGCTCAGGGTGTAGTAATAGGATTGGCTGCGAAACTGTGCGAGCAGGGCGGCGACCAGCTTTGCACGTTCTGGATAGCGCACTGCCAACCCTTGGCCGTGAGCTCGCGCTCTCGGGTTGCCCCCGGCTGGCAGTTGCAGGTTGCGCTGGGCGGCTTGGCTATCATCCTCGATCTGTGCTTCGCCGCGGCCAATGCGATAGCGTATCGCCATCTCGCCGCTCCCCTGCCGATAGAGGGTGTCGAGAGGCGCGAGCATTACCGGTCCCGCCAGCAGGCGCGGTTCGCTCAGAGCAAAGGCCCAGCGGTGGCGCTGGGGCTCGGCGATCACCTCGTAGCTCCCGGCGGGTAACGGACTATCTGCCAGTTGAGAGTTGGTCTGAGAAGAGGATGCCAGAAGGGGGAGCCCGGTTTGCACCGGCACTGTCTGCTGCCATGCCCTGACCTCGGGGCTCAGTAACCAGCGCTGGCCATCGAAAATTTCTTGGCGCATCACCGGAAAGTAGCGCTCGCGGGCCGGGGGCGGGCCATCGGCAAAGGTGACCCGAAAGGCCAGTTCCGAGGAGTTGACCAGTTCGCTGATATCGCCGGGGGCCAGCTCTTCCGAGAGCCCCGACAGGGCGCGGCTGGTGGTGGGCATCTGCCAGAGGGGCGGGAGCCTTGGCAGCAGCAGAAACAGAGTGATGAGCAGGGGAAGCGCCAGCAGCAGGGCGCTCCCCGCACTGCGCCAAGGCCGTTTCTGCTCGGGAGCGATGGCGGCCACCAGCGCGGTCACTGCTAACCAGAGTGCTACTGTCATTCCGGCCGTCCAGCCGATGCTTTGGCGTTGTACCAGCGCCAGCGCGATGAGGAAGAAGGCGAGCAGTAGTACCTGCTCGATATCCCGCTCGCGCCGCACTTCGATCATCTTCAGGCTATAGCCGAGCCAGAGCAGATTGATCAGGGCGGGCAGGGTGCCCAATGTGCGCCACTGCAACCCCAGCAACACCACGGTTGTGATGGCCAGCAGCGCCAACCAGCGGGTAGGCAGGGGCGGCCAGCCGTGCCACAGCATCATGGCCCGGACGCCGAGAGTGATGGCGCCCACTGCCACTACCCAGAGTTGCAACTGGGGCCAGAGCGCCGCGACCAGCAGCAGCTGTTGCAGGGCGATGATTGGCAGCAGGCGGCGGTTATCGAGCAGCATCTGACCAGCTCTCCTGTGGCTTGCCATCGAATCGGGCCAGTGCCAGCAGGCAGCGCTGCACAAAGGCGGCACCACTCTCGGGCCCCAGCGTCTGACCTGCCAGCGTCAGGGTAAAGGGGATGCCCCGCTTGCCGTAATCGACGCACCACCAGGCCAGCACTGCCAGCCGCTGCTCCAGATCCCCACCCGCGATCCGCTGCAAGGTGAGGTGAGTGTCATCCTGCTGTGGCTCATGGAACTGTTTGGTCAGCAGGCCGCGCCCCTGGGCAAGTTGCTTCCAGGCGACCCGGCTCAGTGGCTCACCGGCCTGATGTGTCCGCAGAGAGTCAAAGTCACCGAGAGGGGCTGGAGCGGGTTGGCCCTGATGCCCTTCGCTTTCGGTCGCATGTGCCCCTCTTAGCGCCCCGAACGCCGGTTTGGGGGCGAGCCAGCCCTCCAGTTGCAAGTCCAGAAGCGTCCAGCAGCGAAACAGACCGAGGGGGTAGCGGCTCTCGACCCGCAATCGGCCAAGGGGCAGTGGCCCGCGGCGTGAGCCCGATACTGGCAGGATAACTGTGCTGGGCAGAGCGTCGGCCTGTGCCAGCCAGAGGGTGCCTTCGTTGAGGCTAAAGTGAAGTGCCTGCACCGGGCGCGGGCTCTGTACCAAGATACGGATAGGCAGCTGGCTACCCGCTTCCCCGAGCACCAGCGTGCCCCCCAGCAGCTCCAGCCCCAGGAGGTTACGGTGGGTGAGCCACATGGCGGCCATAAACAGGCTGCCGAGGCAGTAGGCCACCAGCAGCACAAGATTATTCTGGTAGTTGGTGCCGAGCAGATAGATGGCGAGCAGCACCAGCAGATAGAGTAACCCCATGCGGGTGGGGAGAATAAAGAGGGTTCTCGGCCCCAGCGTTATCTGGCGCGCCGGCGGAATGCGGCGATCGAGCCAGCGCCGCTGCCAGCGGTCTCGCCACTGCTGCCAACGGTTTAGCCATTTGCTCATCAGGGATGGTCCGGATCGACCCTGGCCAGCAACCGCTGGCTCAGGGGACAGGCTTCGCCGTGTTGCACGCCAAAGCTGCCCCGCAGTCGATGTTCCGCTACATAAGGAAAGACCGCCTGCACATCCTCTACAGTGACAAAGCGCCGCCCCGCAACCAGTGCCCAGGTCCGGCTCACCGCCAGCAAGGTCTGGGCTGCCCGGGGGGAGAGGGACTGTGGCAGATCCCCATCAAAGCGGCTCTGGTGCACCAGCGCCAGCAGGTAATCGAGGGTGGCATCGGAAACATGGATAGCATCACCTTCCGCTTGCAGGGCAGCCAGCTCGGCGGCATCCAGCATGGCGGGTAATGGGCCGCTCGGCTGGTGGCCGCGCAGCAACTGGCGCTCCGCCTCTCGCGGCGGAAAACCCAGCGAGAGTCGCACGGCGAAGCGGTCGAGTTGGGACTCCGGCAGTGGATAGGTGCCCGCCTGATCCGCCGGATTCTGGGTGGCGATGACGAAGAAGGGCGTTGGCAGCGGGTGAGTGTGTCCCTCGATGCTCACCTTGCCCTCGGCCATCGCCTCCAGCAGGGCGCTCTGCACCTTGGGGCTGGCGCGGTTGATCTCGTCCGCCAGCAGCACCTGGGTAAAGATGGGGCCGGGGTGAAAGCGAAATGTTTGCTGTTGGGGGTCGAAGATCTGCAGCCCCAGCAGGTCGGCGGGGAGCAGATCAGCGGTGAACTGCATCCGCCTGCATGCAAGCCCCAGCACCTGCGCCAGCGCGTGGGCCAGGGTAGTCTTGCCCATACCGGGCAGATCCTCGATCAGCAGATGACCACGTGCCAGCAGGGTCACCAGCGCGATTTTCAGTTGCCGCGGCTTTCCCAGAATGACGCTCTCCAGTGCTGCCAGCAGCCCGGCAATCTGCTCTTCTCTTTTCATTCCCTTCATACACACTCCCTGTGTTGCGTCGCCCCTACAGCTTAATACGCCCGCAAGGGCGAAGGCGGATAACTAACGGGCGGTAAAAATGCAGCGCAGGGATGGTTATGAACGGGAGGCGACATGGTTCATTGCTGTGGTCTGGTCAATTCAATATGGCTGCTCAGGCACGTAGCCCAATACAATATTTCCTGATTGGAATGTACCGATCGCCATCTCTTCACTAGGTGGGGGCGGTAGGTGCCCATATAGTTGCCCCCATTGCGACGCGCTGCGTTGCTACCTTTATGGCCACCTTGGCCCCGCCACTGTTCGCCTGTCGCTGTCATCTTGCAGGTATCGGCAGGGCCATCTGTTATGGAGCACCCATGTTTGTTTTCCTGTTGTGCACTTTTCTGATGATTATCCTCTATCCGGTCGGGATCGATCTCTATCTGGTCGCCGTGCCCCGGATTGCCGATACCCTGCAGGCGAGTGAAGCGCAGATCCACACCGCCTTCTCTATCTATCTGTTCGGTATGGCGGCGACCGTGCTACTGGGGGGAGTGATTGCTGATCGCTACGGGCGGCGCTGGGTGGTGCTCGGGGGCGCGCTGATTTTTATCCTTGCTTCGCTGGTGGCAGGCAATGCGGAGGGGATCAACCAGTTCTACTTCGGCCGTTTCTGGCAAGGGGTCGGGGCCGGTGCGCTCTATATCATGACCTTTACCGTCCTGCGGGATGTGTTTAGTCAGGAGCGGCTGGCGATGGCACTTTCAATGATTAACGGGGTGATCTGCGTGATCCCGGTGCTGGCGCCGGTACTCGGTTACCTCATCCTGTCCCATTTTGACTGGCGCGCGATCTTCGTGGCGATGGCGCTGGTGGCGGCCGTCAGCGGTCTGGTCAACCTGCTGCTGCTCAAGGAGACCCGTCCGGCCCGGCAACCGGGGAGTAGCGCGGCGCTGCCCTTTGCCCTGCTGCGCTCCCCGCGCTTTATGTTGCTATCCCTGCTGACCAGTGCCAGCGTGACCGCCATTCTGGTCTATGTCAGCGTCTCACCGCTGATCCTGATGAAGGAGTTTGGTTTCACCACCGAGCAGTATTCCATCGTGATGATGGTGATGGCCGGGGTGAGTATGTCTACTTCTTTTCTGACCCCTCTGCTGTTGCGCTGGCTGGGCAAACAGAAGGTGCTGGCTGTGTCTCATCTCTCCTATCTGCTGGCGGCGTGCTCACTGTTCGGCAGCTGGCAGACGGGGGGCGATATCCATCTGCTGCTGCCGGTGTTTGCGCTTGTCTGTGTCGGCTTCTCCTGTGGCTTCGGGGTGGCGATGGGGGAGGCGCTTGACGGTTGTCCACACAATGTGGCGTTCGCCAGCGCGGTGCTCTGCATCATGCAGATCAGCCTCTCCGGCCTCTATATCTGGCTGCTGGGCCAACTTGGCTTTGCCCCGACCGAGATGTTGATCTGCGCTCTGCTGCTGGCACTGCTCAGTTACCTGGCTGTCAAAGGGCTGTTACCATGGCTCGCGCTTCGTGAAGCGCGGTCGCAGGGCTGATGGAAGATGAGAGGGGATATGCGCAATCTGGGTGAACTCGATTTAAACCTGCTGGTGGTGTTCAAGTACCTGATGCAGGAGCGCAGTGTGGCAGGGGCAGCGAAAAAGCTCTGTGTCACTCCGTCGGCGGTGAGCAAGTCTCTGGCCAAATTGCGGGAGTGGTTTGACGATCCCCTGTTTGTGCGGGTGCGGCAGGGGTTGCAGCCCACCAACCTCTCCCTGACTCTGGAGGAGGAGCTGAAGGTCTGGTTCCAGCTCACCGACAGCATCACCTCGCTCAATAGCGAGGCGATCCCCGACGGTGCCCGCTTCACGTTGGTGATGGAGTCCCCCTTCTACATCAGCTTCCTGAGCGATCTGCCCATGACCATCTACCAGAAGTACCCCAACTCGGTGGTCAGGATGCTGGGGTGGGATCACCACTCCCTCAACGACATCGTCAATGGCGATGCGGATCTCGGCTTCTGCGCCCGCGAGACCCATGGCCGCTCCCAAGCCAAGGTCAATCGGTTGCCCTACTACATCGATCATGAGGAGTTGTTCACCGATCGACCGGTGGTTTTTCTGCGCAAGGATCACCCCTTGCTCGAGCAGAAGTGGTCGCTGGAGAACTTTCTGGCCTGCCCCCAGATCAGCATGGTGTGGGAGGCGAACGATACCTGGGCCCTCGACAGCCTGCTGGAGGACGAGGGGCTGAAGCGGGAGGTGCCCATCATGGTCTCCAGCTTCGAGCAGGCGCTGCATATTGCCTCCCAGTCGAGCCATGAGCTGATTGCGGTGGCTCCCTCCTACTGCGGTGGTTATGCCAGTCGGCATCACGGCAATCTGATCGCCATGCCGCTGCCGCTACCCGAGAAGCTCTACGCCCAGCTGGAGATCGCCTTCATCCTGCTGTGGCACAAGCGGCACAATCAGGATGCCAAGGTGATGTGGCTGCGCAACGAGATCCGGCGACTCTACAACGATGAATCGCCACGCTAATGTGGCCGTGACGGTGCCTATCGATCAGCCGGAGTCATCTGCTCCGGCTTTTTGTTGTCGTATCGCCCGGATGAGTGTGCTTTTGCACGACTTAAGTACCGAGTTCGGGTTCAACTGTGTGCCATTCAACTCTCTTTATGCACAGATTGGCCTTGGTTGCACGTCTCGAGTGAAGCTCTTTTCACGAAAAAAATTCATGTGGTTTCATTAGAAAACTTCACTGATGGTCACTTTTAAAGTGTGATCGACCATTAAGTTCCTGTATTTGCAGTGATATAGCATGACACCCCTTGGAATGGTGGGGTTAGATATCGCCTGCGTAGGTGACTGCCAGTAGAGCGCGGCGTGAGCCAGCCCCACAGGTCGTCTGTGGCCATATCATGGCCACCAGCCATGAGTGATGGAGCAGAGGGGAATAAGCATCAAGGTTGATAAACCGGCTTGAGTGAAGGGATGCAGCAAAGGTAGAACCCGGAGCCGGTAACTGTACTGGGAGACGCCACTCACCATCCCCCGATAACCCGTAATTGAAACCGGCTAGATGAAAAACACCTTTCATCGAACGGGGCCTGTGCACCCGAAAATAGCCAGATTGGCAGGCTGACTGTGCTCCCCGTTATGGCAATGGCGGGCAAAAAAATAGTGCGGTAGCCACCACCAGATTAATAAAAATAAATCTCAGCAAAGGCAGGTTGATATGCGTTCAGCAACAGCACCGACCGGGTTGTTACAACAACCCAAACCCTTCTTTATGATATTTTTCGTCGAACTCTGGGAGCGCTTCGGTTATTACGGCGTGCAGGGGATCCTGGCGGTTTTCTTTGTACAGCAACTGGGATTTTCCCAAGAGCAATCCTTTATTACTTTCGGTGCCTTCTCGGCGTTGGTATATGGCCTGATCTCGGTCGGTGGCTATGTAGGCGACCATGTACTCGGCACCAAGCGCACCATGGTGCTCGGGGCTATCGTGTTGGTGATAGGCTACTTTATGACCGGCCTCTCTATCTATAATCCCGACCTGATTTTCTATGCGCTGGGCACCATTGCAGTCGGTAACTGTCTGTTCAAGGCCAATCCGGCCAGCCTGCTGTCAAAATGCTACCAGCCAAAAGATCCGCGGCTGGACGGGGCTTTTACCCTGTTTTATATGTCGATTAATATCGGCTCCCTTATTTCCCTCTCGCTCGCGCCGGTGATTGCCGATCATTACGGCTATACCGTGACCTATAACCTGTGCGGGGTGGGGCTGATTATTGCGCTGCTCACCTTCTTTGCCTGCCGCAATATGGTCAAGGATATTGGCTCCGAGCCGGATCACCTGCCACTTAATTACAGCAAGCTGCTGCTGGTTATATTGGGTTCGGTAGCCATGGTCTTCTTCTGCGCCTGGCTGATGCACCACGTGGTGATCGCCAACATGGTGCTGATGACGGTGACCATCGCCGTGGTGATCTTCTTTTTTCGCGAGGCATTCAGGCTCGACACCGTGGGCCGCAACAAGATGTATGTGGCCTTCGTGCTGATGCTGGAGGCGGTGCTCTTCTATGTGCTGTACGCCCAGATGCCGACGTCTCTGAACTTCTTTGCCATCAACAACATGCACCACGAGATGCTGGGCATGAGCGTCAACCCGGTCAGCTTCCAGGCGCTCAACCCCTTCTGGGTGGTGGTGGGTAGCCCGGTACTCGCGATGATCTATACCCGAATGGGCAGCAAGGGGCGGGATCTCACCATGCCGCTCAAGTTCACCCTCGGGATGTTCTTCTGCTCGCTGGGCTTTCTGACGGCGGCAGCATCCGGCTGGTGGTTTGCCGATGAGCAGGGGCTTACCTCCCCCTGGTTTATGGTGCTTATCTACCTGTTCCAGAGTTTGGGTGAGCTGATGATCAGCGCCCTGGGGCTGGCGATGGTCGCCGCGCTGGTGCCACAACGCCTGATGGGCTTCATTCTCGGAATGTGGTTCCTGACTCAAGCGATGGCGTCCCTGCTGGGTGGCTATGTGGCGACTTTTACCGCCGTGCCGCAAGGGATGACGGATCCGCTGCAAACTTTGCCCATTTACACCGGCGTATTTGGCAAGATCGGGATGGCGACCCTGCTGATTGCGGTAGTGATGGGGCTGATGGTGCCCTGGCTCAACCGGATGATGAATGCGACGCCGACAGAGGCCGAAGGGCTGGTGCCAGGTCAGTCACAGGCGTAATGAGGGGATAGTGCGAGACAAGGCAAGGGCGGCGACCCTTGCCTTGCTGTTGATGGCTTAGTTGTACTGCTCTTCCATCCAGGCTTCGACGATCAACTGCGCCGATACCCCGTCCACACTGCCTTTTTCCAGCGCGCGATAGCCGCCTCGCTCAAACAGCCGGGCGCGGGCATCTGTGGTGGTGAGTCGCTCATCCTTGAACTCCACCGGTTTGCCGAAGCGGCCATGCAGCCGGTTGCCGAATTTGCGGGCCCGTACCGTGATCTCCTGATCGGTGCCATCCATGTTCAGTGGCAGACCGACCACTAGCAGGTCCGGTTGCCACTCCTTGAGCAGCTTCTCAATCTCGTCCCAGTTGGGGATGCCGTCGTTGGCCTTGAGGGCGCGCAGAGGCTGGGCAGTGCCAGTCAGCTCCTGACCGATGGCGACGCCAATGCTCTTGGTGCCATAGTCAAAGCCCATGATGCTGCGTGATGACATAACTGATAAATCCTCGAAATAGAGAGCGGAGCGGGCCAGCCGATCAGCTGTGGCCGATGTCGCTGGAGAGGTGAACCGGGTTCACCCCTATGCTGGCGGCAGCTTGCTGCCAACGTTTGTGAATGGGGGTCTTGAACACCAGAGCCGGATTGGGGGGGATCACCAGCCAGGCGCCATCCACCAGCTCCTGCTCCAGCTGACCTGCGCTCCAGCCTGCATAGCCAAGGGCCACCAGCCAATGGGCAGGAGCCTCGCTCGTACCCAGAGTTTCCAGAATATCCTTGGAGGTGGTCACCATCATCTCATCCCCCACTTGCAGGGTGGAGTTGAAACCGGGGCGGAAGCTGTGCAGCACGAAGCCGCGATCGGCGTGAACCGGCCCCCCTTGCAGCACCGGCTGCTTGAGCTCCGGGTTGTTGGGCGGATTGAGCTGGAGCTGGGTTAGCATGGTTTCCAGCGACATCTCCACCGGAATGTTGACGACCAGTCCCATGGCGCCCTCTTCGTTGTGCTCGCACAGATAGACCAGCGAACGCTCGAAGTAGGGATCCGTCAGGCTTGGCATGGCAAGCAGGAAGTGATTTTGCAGTGTTTGCATAGAGGCCAAATAGTGCAAAGGTATTTGAGATCAATTATGGCAGTTGATCCCCATGGGAAAAACCGCTTTTTGGGCTGGGCGAGATCCCGCCCCTTTCCGGATTGTCTTGAAACAGAGAGGGTGGCGCCGGGCCACCCTCTCTGTTTCCGGGCTTGTCGGGGGCGGTTACCCCTCAACAGGCCGGTTAGCCTGCCAGGCGATTATTTGCCCAGCCGACGCTCGATGGCATCCATCAGCATACCGGTGATGTGCACATCGAAGGCGGCTTCAATCTCGCGAATGCAGGTCGGGCTGGTGACGTTAATCTCGGTCAGCCGATCGCCGATGATGTCGAGACCGACGAAGATGAGGCCTTTCTCTCTCAACGTCGGGCCCACCGCGCGGGCGATGGCCCAGTCGGCTTCGCTCAGGGGACGTGCTTCACCACGGCCACCGGCCGCCAGATTGCCACGGGTCTCACCTTGCGCCGGAATGCGCGCGAGGCAGTAGGGAACAGGTTCACCGTCCACCACCAACACCCGCTTGTCGCCATCCTTGATGGCGGGCAGATAGGTCTGCGCCATGCAGTACTGGCTGCCGTGGGCGGTCAGGGTTTCAATAATCACGCCGACGTTGGCGTCATCTTCCTTCATGCGGAAGATGGAAGCGCCGCCCATGCCGTCCAAGGGCTTCAAGATCACGTCTTTGTGCTTGGCGTGGAAGGCGCGCAGCTTGTCGGCGCGGCGGGTGACCAGCGTGGTCGGAGTGTGCTCGGCAAACCAGGCGGTGTAGAGCTTCTCGTTGGCGTCACGCAGGCTCTGCGGCTTGTTGACGATAAGGCAACCCTCATCCTCGGCCCGCTCCAGCATGTAGGTGGCGTAGATAAATTCGGTGTCGAACGGCGGATCCTTGCGCATCAGGATCACATCGAGGTTGGAGAGGGGCTGATCCACCACCTCGCCCAGGGTGTACCAGTCGGCATAGTCATATTTGACGGTGAGCGGGCGCATGGTGCCAAAGGCGCGACCGGCTTCCATGTAGAGATCCTTCATCTCCAGATAGAAGAGCTCATAGCCGCGTTTTTGCGCCTCTTCGAGCATGGCAAAGCTGGAATCTTTCTTGATGTTGATGGCTGAGATGGGGTCCATCACGATGCCGAGTTTAATGGTCATCCGCTGTTCCTTTTTAATGGCTCGATAGGGTTGTAGGGTCGATTAGCGCAGCGTAATCGGCCGCTTGCGGCGGCGTCGATGCAGCCATGAGGCTGATTGATGCGGCCGATAGTATCAAGCGAGATCGCCAAAGCGGCACTGCAGCGCAGTGATCGCAGTCAGGGCGGCGGTTTCGGTGCGCAGCACCCGCGGCCCCAGCAGCATCTCTTTGAAATCTTCCTGCACGGTACGGGCGATCTCGTCGCTCGACAATCCCCCTTCCGGGCCAATCAGCAGGCGCACGCCATGCTCGGGAACGGGCAGGGTGTTGATGCTGTACTCGGCGCGCGGGTGCAGGTTGAGCTTGAGCTCTTTGGTCTCTTCCGCCAGCCAGGCGTCCAGCTCCATTGGCATACGCACTTCGGGCACCACGTTGCGGCCGCACTGTTCGCAGGCGCTGATCACCACCTTCTGCCACTGTTCGCGCTTTTTCTCCAGTCGATCGGCTGGCAGCTTGACGCCGCAGCGCTCGGAGAAGAGCGGGGTGATACAGGTGACGCCCAGCTCCACCGATTTCTGGATGGTGAAGTCCATCTTGTCACCACGGCTGATCACCTGACCGAGGTGGATGGCCAGCGGTGACTCCACCGATTGGGCGTCACAACTGTCGATGGTCACTTCCACCGACTTTTTGCCGACGCTGGAGATAGTGGCGGGATATTGATTGCCATCGCCGTTGAACAGCTCGAGTTGCTGGCCCGGCTGCATGCGCAGTACCCGGCCGATATGGTTGGCGCCGTCTTCCGACAGGGCGATGGTCTGGCCAACTTGCAGGGTGGCCGGTTCATAGATACGTGGAATGCGCATGGCTGCTTGTCAGTCTCTTGCTTGGAAACCCTTCATATCCTGCTGCGAGCAAGGCTCACGCGGCAGTGGGGAAGGGCCTCATGATAGGAGGGGCGATCCCCCTCCCTGGTCAAATGGGGTTATTGGCACTGCTTTTCAATAAAGGGATTGGTATTGCCCTGCAGTTTGCCGATGCGGCGGTTGCGCTCGCACTCCCAGCCTTCTGCCGGGTACTGGCGATCCCAAGCTTCAAACAGTTTACGCTGTTGCGCTGCCAGACGCAGCCCATACTGCTGGCTCATGTAAAGGTAGGCGCGGGCAATCTGACCCCGTACCGGCCCCTTGGGCGGCTGCACCCGACGATCCTTGAAATCCACCAGCATCTGGCACTGGCCGTACTGATCCGGCTTGCCGTTCCAGTCGGAGAAGCGGTAGTTGGCCCGATCGCCGTTCACCTCGCCAATGGCGGGGAAGAGGTTGTGCATATCCCCCTCCATCTTGTTGAACTCGGGGCTCGCTTTTTCGCAGTTCTTGCGACCGCCATCCTGCCAGCATTGCAGCTGGTGGCCGAACTCCCAGGCCGGGACCACGTGTTCCCACTCGATGCGGGCGGCGCGCTTGGCCTGCTTGCGCGGCTCATAGCCGCAGCTGGCGAGATCCGGGCTCATTTTCTTGCCCTGATAATTGATGTCACAGCCGCAGTAGAAGGTGGTGACAGCAGGCTGACTGCGATAGAGCTTCACCAGATCCTGCTTGGCTTCGCGAAAGGTCTGGGCGTGCAGGGGGGCGCTGAGGAGCGGTAAACCGGCCAGCAGGGTCAGGGCGAGGGAGGAGATGAAACGCATGGGATTCCTTGCAAAACAGGGTGATTGACGAACGATGGCGGGCACCCTACCACAGGGGCGCGACACAAGCTGGCTTACTGCTCTGGCTCCGGCCGTTCCCGCTCCAGCGGCTGCTTGCAGCGACGACAGTGGTAGCGGGCTTCGCCACGTACCACCTTGTTGTGGCGGCGAGTAGAGAGCTGATGCTGCTGGCAGAGGCAGCGATAGGGCACGGTGCGCTGGGCCAATACCGCCAGATCGAAGCTGTGGGTAGTTCTGGGCTCAAGGCCGAACACCTCCCGCATCACCGACTGCCACTGGCGGCCGTGGGGTAGCACCCGGTTTTTGCCGCGCCCTTCACCCCACAGGGCATAGACCAGCAGATGGGCCACCTCGTGGGGCACCACCTCATCCAGAAACGCCTGCTGGTTGGCCTGATAGAGGGCGGGATTGAAGCGCAGCTCCCAGGTTTGCAGTCGCGCCGATCCCGCCGCCCGGCCCCGCATATTGCAGTAGATCCGCGGGCGTGGGAAGGTGCGGCCAAGGCGCGCCTCGGCCTGCACAAAGCAGGCTTCTACACGTTGTTGCAGCAGGGCGACAAGCTGGGCAGGAGTGGCAGACATCAACATCTCGTCAAATGGCGGATAAGCAAAAGGGGAGCCAGGCTCCCCTTTTATCACAACAGCGAGCCTTACAGGCCAGCGGCGGAACGCAGCAGTTCGGCCTTGTCGGTCTGCTCCCACGGGAACTCGTCACGACCGAAGTGACCGTAGGCAGCGGTAGCCTGGTAGATCGGGCGCTTCAGATCCAGCATTTCGATCAGGCCATACGGGCGCAGTTCGAAGTGCTCGCGCACCAGCTTGACCAGCAGCTCTTCGGCGACCTTGGCAGTGCCGAAGGTCTCGACGCTGATGGAGGTCGGCTCGGCCACGCCGATGGCGTAGGAGATCTGGATTTCACAGCGATCGGCCAGACCGGCGGCCACGATGTTTTTGGCAACGTAGCGGGCGGCGTAGGCTGCGGAGCGGTCAACCTTGGACGGATCCTTGCCGGAGAAGGCGCCACCACCGTGACGGGCCATGCCGCCGTAGGTGTCGACGATGATCTTGCGACCGGTAAGACCGCAGTCACCCATCGGGCCGCCGATAACGAAACGGCCGGTCGGGTTGATGAAGTATTTGGTGTCCTTGTTGACCCACTCGGCCGGCAGCACCGGCTTGATGATCTCTTCGCGTACCGCTTCAACCAGATCCTTGTGGCTGATGGATTCAGCGTGCTGGGTAGACAGTACAACGGCATCGACACCGATGATCTTGCCTGCGTCGTCGTAGGCAAAGGTCAGCTGGCTCTTGGCATCCGGACGCAGCCACGGCAGGGTGCCGTTCTTGCGCACTTCAGCCTGACGCTTCACCAGCAGGTGAGAGTAGGTGATGGGGGCCGGCATCAGCACGTCGGTTTCGTTGGTGGCGTAGCCGAACATCAGGCCTTGGTCGCCAGCGCCCTGCTCCAGCGGATCGCTGCGGTCAACACCCTGGTTGATATCCGGGGACTGCTTGCCGATGGCGTTCAGCACGGCGCAGGAGTCAGCATCGAAGCCCATGTCGGAGTGGGTGTAGCCGATTTCACGTACGGTATCACGCACGATCTCTTCGATATCAACCCAGGCAGAGGTGGTTACTTCACCGGCCACCATGACCATACCAGTCTTGACCAGAGTCTCACAGGCAACGCGTGCCTTGGTATCTTGCTTGAGGATGGCGTCCAGTACCGCATCGGAGATCTGGTCCGCAATCTTGTCGGGATGGCCTTCGGAGACCGACTCGGAAGTAAACAGCTTTGCCATGATAAGAGTCTCAGCTTGTCTGGGTTATCGCCATAGCAATAACCGGATGAATGGGATGGTGTAGAGGTATCTACATCTGGACGTCTATTTTAATTAGCGCCCCCCCTGATTGCCAGCACTATTTTGTCGCGCAGTGTCCAATGGGTCACAAGCGGTGCTCTCCTATCCCGAAAGGGATGGAAATCAAACGTTTTTCTCTGGTTGCTTTGGTCAATAGAGGGCAAGAAAAGCGATTGTCCTCCCAAAGCCACTTTATTCATCCAGATAATATTTGCACGCCGCGCGCCCTGCTGGGACAATAACGCGCCTTAATCTTGGCCATCAAATGAAGCAATCGCAGGAGATTCAGATGCCTTCTCGTAAAGAGCTTGCCAATGCCATTCGTGCATTGAGTATGGATGCCGTTCAAAAAGCCAACTCCGGTCACCCGGGCGCCCCCATGGGAATGGCGGATATCGCCGAAGTGCTGTGGCGTAGCCACCTCAGACATAACCCGAACAACCCCAAGTGGGCCGACCGCGACCGTTTCATTCTCTCCAACGGCCACGGCTCCATGCTGCTGTACTCCCTGCTGCACCTCTCCGGTTATGACCTCTCCATCGACGATCTGAAAAACTTCCGCCAACTGCACTCTCGCACCCCGGGTCACCCGGAGTACGGCTATGCACCGGGCGTTGAAACCACCACTGGCCCGCTGGGTCAGGGCATCACCAATGCCGTTGGTATGGCGATCGCCGAAAAAGCCATGGCTGAGCAGTTCAACCAGCCGGGTCACGACATCGTTGACCACTACACCTATGCCTTTATGGGCGACGGCTGCCTGATGGAAGGTATCTCCCACGAAGCGTGCTCTCTGGCAGGTACCCTGCAACTGGGCAAACTGATCGCGTTCTGGGATGACAACGGTATCTCCATCGACGGTCACGTAGAAGGCTGGTTCACCGACGACACCGTCAAGCGCTTCGAAGCCTACGGCTGGCACGTTATCCCGGCTGTTGACGGTCACAGCCCGGAAGCCATCAATGCCGCCATCGAAGCCGCCAAGGCCGAGACCGGCAAGCCGACCCTGATCTGCTGCCGCACCATCATCGGTTACGGTTCTCCGAACAAATCCGGTTCTCACGACTGCCACGGCTCACCGCTCGGCAACGACGAGATCGCCGCTGCTCGCGCATTCCTGAAGTGGGATCACGCGCCGTTCGTTATCCCGGCCGATATCGCTGCCGAGTGGAACGCTCAGGAGAAGGGCGCTGCACTGGAAGCCGACTGGGCTGCCAAGTTCGCCGCCTATGAAGCCGCTCACCCGACTCTGGCTGCCGAATTCAAGCGCCGCACCGCTGGCGAACTACCGGCCAACTGGGCTGCTGAATCCGCCAAGATCATCGAAACCCTGCAAGCCAACCCGGCCAAGATTGCGACCCGTAAAGCGTCCCAGAACTCTCTGGAAGCGTTCGGCAAGGTGCTGCCGGAGTTCATGGGTGGCTCTGCCGACCTGGCGCCTTCCAACCTGACCATGTGGTCCGGCTCCAAGTCTCTGACCAACGACGATGCCTCCGGCAACTACATCCACTACGGTGTACGCGAGTTCGGCATGTCCGCCATCATGAACGGTATCGCCCTGCACGGTGGTTTCATCCCCTACGGCGCTACCTTCCTGATGTTTATGGAGTACGCCCGCAACGCCCTGCGCATGGCCGCCCTGATGAAGCAGCGCGCTATCTTCGTTTACACCCACGACTCCATCGGTCTGGGTGAAGATGGCCCGACTCACCAGCCGGTTGAGCAGATCGCCTCCCTGCGTCTGACTCCGAACATGAGCACCTGGCGTCCGTGTGACCAGGTTGAATCTGCCATCGCCTGGAAACATGCCATCGAGCGTACCGACGGCCCGACCTCTCTGATCTTCTCTCGTCAGAACCTGGCCCAGATGGACCGTACTGCCCAGCAGCTGGCTGATACCGCCAAGGGTGGCTACGTGCTGAAGGATTGCGCCGGTACTCCGGAGCTGATCCTGATCGCCACCGGTTCCGAAGTGGAACTGGCCGTTGCCGCCTATGAGCAGCTGACAGCCAAGGGCCGTGCCGTGCGCGTGGTCTCTCTGCCGTCTACCGATGTGTTCGACGCCCAGTCTGCCGAGTACAAAGAGTCCGTCCTGCCGTCCTCCGTCACCAAGCGTGTGGCCATCGAAGCCGGCATCGCTGACTACTGGTACAAGTACGTCGGTTTCGGCGGCAAGATCATCGGTATGACCACCTTCGGTGAGTCCGCACCGGCCGAGCTGCTGTTCAAGGAATTTGGCTTTACCGTGGAAAACGTGGTTGCGACCGCTGAATCCCTGTAATCCCTGATTGCTTTGTATTGAACTGAAAAGCGCCTCCCTTGGGAGGCGCTTTTTTAGGTGTATCGGAACACACAGCTGTATATATATTGCTCCGCCAATGATGAGGATCTCAAAATAAGAGTGAGAGGCTTCATATAGCCCTTAGCTGGAGTTAGTTTGAGTCTTAGTGCTGATATGTTATGTGTCAATACTGTTAAATTAGAGTGTTTATTTACTCTTAGACTTGAAAGCTAGAATAAGGAGCTTCGATATGCCTTGCCAATGTTGTGGCCAGCGTTTAAATGTTGGTGTTTTACATAAGTATGATGAATTGGGTAATGAGTACAAGTCATGTCCTCGTTGCTCTGCTACCAATGGGCAGGAGCATGTATTTCATCGTCATCCGGAGGCTTTTGGACAAACACCTGCACGTAGGACACCTGCTAATCCTCAGGGTGATCAGAGCTATTGTGTCGATTGCCGGACATTAGACCCTGGGGCTCCATCAACGGTATACTCGAATGGTAGACCCTGTAGTTCTTTATTAAGCAGATAAAATGAATCTATTTTGTGATGATGCTGTGAAATGGTTGTCGACGCTTGCGGATGCAAGCGTTGATCTTGTTATTACTGACCCTCCTTATGAATCTCTTGAGAAGCATCGGAAAATAGGAACGACAACTCGTCTTAAAGTAAGTGAAGGATCAAGTAATCAATGGTTTGATATTTTCCCTAATGAACGTTTCGAAAGCTTATTTTTAGAGCTTTATCGAGTGTTAAAGAAAAACTCACATTTCTATCTTTTCTGCGATCAAGAAACGATGTTTTATGTAAAACCAATTGCGGAGAAAGTTGGTTTTAAATTTTGGAAACCAATCGTTTGGAATAAAATGGCAATTGGTATGGGGTATCATTATCGGGCCAAGTATGAATTTATTCTTTTCTTTGAGAAAGGGAAAAGAAAACTAAACGACTTGGGTATACCTGATGTTCTGGAGTGTAAACGAGTGCATCGTGGCTATCCTACTGAAAAACCTGTTGCATTATTAGAGACTCTTATATCTCAGAGCTCCAGTCATGATGATTTGGTTGTAGATCCATTCTTTGGTTCAGGTTCAACCCTGGTTGCAGCCAAAAACCTTGGAAGGAGGACTATGGGGTGTGATATTTCAAGTGCAGCCCATGAACATGTCTATGAACGAATGAAAAATCATTCAAATGACAATTAAAATATATTGTTGTTCTCTTTTCGTTTCAGAAAAAGCACCGGCCTAAGCTGGTGCGTTTTTAATTATTGAACGTAGCTAGTAGGTTCGATTAGCGAAGCATAATCGAACGTTCGCGTTCTTTTAGACGGTGCATAAAAATAATGCTCTTACTGTTACCTAAAAAAGAGACCGGCCATCAGCCGGTCTCTTTTTTATTTACCACAACATTACACCTGCGGCGGGGTACTTTCCGCGTTGGATATCACCGCACCCACCTCAACCAAGTCTGCTATGGGCCTAATTTATCTGATGACAAGGGCACCATGGTTAATACCAGCTTGCCGATATGGCGGCCTGAGTCCAGCAAATGGTGGGCTGCGGCGGCCTCATGCAGCGGGAAGGTCTGGTAAACCTGCGGTTTGACCTCGCCGCGTTCGATAAATGGCCAGACATGAGTTTGCAGCTGGGCAATCAGCTCGGCTTTTTCCTGCGGAGTACGCGAGCGCAGGGTGGAGCCGATATGGGTCAGCCGCTTTTGCAGCATGGGAAACAGATCCAGATTGGGGGCGGCGCCCGCAATAATGCCGATCTGGACTATGCGACCATTGATGGCGGCCGCCGCATAGTTGCGCGCGACATACTCTCCGCCAATGATATCGAGAATGATGTCGGCGCCATGGCCATCGGTGGCTGCATGCACTGCCTCGACAAAATCCTCCTCCTTGTAGAGCACGGCCACATCCGCGCCCAGCTTGATGCTGGCGGCCTGCTGCTCGGGTGAGCCGACCGTGGTGATGATTTTGGCGGCGCCAAATGCCTTGGCCAGCATGGTGGCTGTCGTGCCGATACCGGAGGCACCGCCATGGATCAAGATAATGTCCCCTTTTTTAAACTGACCCCGTTCAAACATATTTGACCAGACCGTCATAAAGGTTTCCGGCAGCGCCGCGGCTTCGACAAAGCTCAATCCGGGCGGCAGGGGCAGGACATTGCTCTGGTGGGCGACGCTGTACTCGGCATAGCCGCCACCCGAAATCAGCGCGGCGACCTTGTCGCCAACCTTGAGATGCTCCACCTGCTCTCCCTTGGCGACCACGACCCCGGCGACCTCCAGCCCGGGAATATCCGATGCCCCTGCCGGAGGCGGGTAGAGCCCTTTGCGCTGCATCACATCCGGCCCATTGATGCCGGTCGCATAGTGCCGGATCAAGACCTCATCGGGCTTGGGCTCTGGTGTGGCGCGGGTGGTCAGTTGCAAGACATCGGGGCCACCGGGTTGGGTAATTTCTACCGCGCTCATGGTGGCGGGAATGGAATAGGCGTTAGGCATCAGCGGCTCCTTGTAACGAGGTGATATGAGGTTCCCCGAGTGGGATGAGCACCAAGATAGTGGAGATTACTGATGAATAAACGCAGTATTATCCCTCACCTGTAATGCAAAAATGCATTTCAACCGGGAGTCGTGATGAACTGGGATGATGCGAAAATTTTTCTGGCGTTGCATCGGGAGGGGAGCCTGAGGGGCGCCGCCCGTGTGGTCGGGGTCGATCAGGCCACCATTGGCAGGCGGATTGCCGCACTGGAGCATCGTCTGGCGGCCACGCTGTTTCTCCGTACATCCAAGGGGTATGTGCTGACCCATGTCGGGGAGATAGTGCTGGCCAGCGCCCAGCAGATGGAGCTGGCAGCCATTGATTTTGTGCGGGCGGCGCAAGGGGTCGACAACCGCCTGGTTGGGGAGGTCAGTGTGGCGACCACAGACACCCTGGGGATGGATTTTCTGATACCGGCCCTGACCGAGCTGCATCAGCGTTATCCCGATATCAGGGTCATCCTCAATACCTCGAGCCAGGTGGTCAATCTGTCCCTGCGGGAAGCGGATATCGCGATCCGGACGGTAAAGCCGGACAATCCCGACCTGATTATTCGCAAGCTGGCCTCCTGGCCGGTCGGGTTGTATGCCTCTGCTGACTATCTGGCTCGCCATGGTATTCCCGAAGTGGGCACCGCTTTTGCGGGCCATTCGCTGGTGGTATATGAGCCCCACTGGCAGAACGTGCGCTCGCCCATGATGCTCGAAGAGGCGGCAGAGGGAGCCACGGTTGCTGCAGGGGTCAATACCAGCCTGATGCTGCGTCAGGCCCTGTTGATGGGGCTCGGGCTTGGCGAGGTGGCGGTTCCGCTCGCCGAGCAAGCCGGGTTGGTGCGGGTCTGGCCCGAGCGGCAGTTACAGCAATCCTACGATGTGTGGCTGGTGACCCATCAGGATGTGCAACATGCCGCGCGGGTCAGGGCGGTCATGGATGCCATCGTCAGGGCATTTGCCGCAATGGCCTAAGTCTGGCGGGGATTCTGTTCAGGTTTTGTCGCAGCGTGGTCACACCTCTTGCCATCGTCATGGCGGTTGAGGGAAAACCCTCATTTACTTGGTCTCTGACAGTCAATACTGTGAGACCGAGTCCACCCCTACTGGAGCCTGACCCATGACCGATATGCTTGTTGGCGATAAACAACCGACCCCGGATCCGGCAGAGCAGAATGCCTTCTTCCCGTCGCCTTACTCCCTGAGCCAGTTCACCTCGCGCAAATCTGACCTTGCCGGAGCTGACTATCCCGCCCCCTATCGGGAGGGGCGCTGGAAGATCCTGTTGATCGGGGCCGATGAGCGCTATCTGCCTACCGACAACGGCACCCTGTTTTCCACCGGCAACCATCCGGTCGAAACCCTGCTGCCCATGTATCACCTCGACAAGGCGGGCTTTGCCTTTGACGTGGCCACCCTCTCGGGCAACCCAGTCAAGTTCGAGTGGTGGGCCATGCCCGGCGAAGACGAAGAGGTACTGGGGCTCTATGCCAAATATCAGGCGCAGTTCCGCCAACCGGCCAAGCTGGCCGACCTGCTGAAGCAGGCGCTGGCCGCCGACTCGGACTATATCGGCGTCTTTATTCCCGGCGGCCACGGCGCCCTGATGGGGCTGCCGGAAAGTGCCGAGGTGAAAGCGCTGCTGGAGTGGGCGATGGCCAACGATCGCTTCATCATCTCCCTCTGTCACGGGCCTGCTGCGCTGCTGGCGGTGGCCAATCCAGAGACCTTCGCGGGCTACAAGATCTGCGCTTTCCCCGATGAGCTGGATGCCCAGACCCCGGCAATTGGCTATATGCCTGGCCACCTCACCTGGAAGTTTGGCGAGAGGCTCAAAGAGATTGGCTTTGAGATCGTCAACAACGGCATCTCGGGAGAGGTGTGCCGGGATCGCAATCTGCTGACCGGTGACAGCCCGCTGGCGGGCAATAACCTCGGCAAGCTGGCTGCTACCACCTTGCTGGAGGCGGTTGCCAAGCGATGAGGTTGTCGTCGTCGCCAGCAAATGCGCTGCAGGTCGCGGTGGCGCTCGAAGGGTGCCAGCGGCTGGAGGAGATCCAGCAACTGGTGCGCGCCTTTGCCACCCCGCTGGGGTATCACCGCTTTGCGCTCTTCTCCATCAGTGCCAACGAGGAGGGGGTGGTCGAGCATCTCTACTGGCTGGAGGGGGAGTGGCTGGAGAGCGGCGAGGCGGTCGACCTGCATGCCTATATGCGCGAGTGCCCGATGGCGATGCATATCAGGGAGCGAGACCAGCCCTTCTTCTGGAGCAAAACGGTTGGCGCTGCTGGCGAGCAGTACCGTATCGTTCGCCATCCTGAGGGGCTGGGCCGACATGGCTTGCAGGTACCCGTCTATGGGCCGCTGGGGCTGGAAGGGGCGATGAGCTTTGGCGGCGATCAGATCGATGCCAGTGCCCACAATCGGGTTGGCCTTGCGCTGATCGCGGCGGCGGCTTTTCATGCTGCCCGTCGGCTGATGGAGAGGCCGGTCGCGGGTCACGAGCGTGGCCTCACTGGGCGCGAGCGCGAAGTGCTGGAGTGGGTCTCCCGGGGTTGGCGCCATGCCGATATCGCCACCACCCTGAAACTCTCGGTGCGCACTGTCGAGAACCATCTGCGCAGTGCCCGCCGTCGACTCGGTGTAGCCACCACGGCAGAGGCGGTCAGAGTGGCGATCAGGAACCGCGATATCGAGGGCTGAGGGGCCATCCCTTTGTCTGGCATGTAAAAAGAGACCGGCATATAGCCGGTCTCTTTTTTATTTCCCGCAACATTACACCTGCGGAGGGGTGCTTTCCGCATTGGACATTACCGCATCAATTTGCACCAGGACGCCAGCGGGCAGCTCGCTCACGCCAATCACGGTGCGGGCAGGCAGATAACCCGGGAAATATTTGGTGTAGATGGCGTTGACCGCATCCAGATCCGCGATATTGCCGAGCTGGATATTGACCTTGACGATATCGTCCATCACATGGCCGATGCTCTCCACAATCGCCTTGATATTGCTCAGGCACTGGGCGGTCTGCTCCTTGATGCAGCCAGCCAGGATCTTGCCAGTGGCGGGGTCAATCGGCAGTTGGGCAGAGAGATGGTTGTAGTGGGAGAATGCGACGGTCTGGGTGTGCAAGGGGCTGCGCGGTGCCTTGTCGGTATTGCGGGCGCGGATCACCAGATTGTGACGATCTTCCACCAGTTGCGGCGGGGTGCCGTCACCGTGGGAGATGACCGCATCCATCTGCACCCGTGCCCCCATGGGCAGGGCGGCGGCACTGACCACAGAGCGGGCAGGCAGGTAGGCCACGGCGCGGGCAATGGCAGAGTCGGGGAAGAAGGTGGTGTAGACCTCGTTGACGGCCTCCAGATCGGCCAGATCGGCCAGATAGACGGTCACCTTGACGATATCGTCGAAGGGCACGTCGATCCCCTCCAGTACCGCCTTGATATTGCGCAGGCACTGGCCCGCCTGCTCCTTGATGCCACCGGCAACCAGTTGGCCCGAGGCGGCCTCGACCGGCAGCTGGGCGCCGATATTGTTGTAGTGGGAGAAGGCCACGGTATGGGTGGAGAGCGGATTGTGCGGCGCCTTGTCACTGTTGCGGGCGAGCTTCACCAGCGGGCAAGGATCTTGCGGGAAGGTGCCTTCGCCGTTGGAGATGATGGCATCGATCTGCACCAGCGCACCCAGCGGCAGGGCGGCGACAGCGAGGGTGGTGCGGGTCGGCAGATAGCCCGGGAAGAATTCGCGATAGACGGCGTTGACCGCCTCCAGGTCCGCCATCTCTTTCAGGAAGATGGTCGCTTTGACCATATCGTCCATCACATGGCCGATGCTCTCGATGATCGCCTTGAGGTTGCTCAGGCACTGTCTGGCCTGCGCGGTGACATCGCCGCTCACCATCTTGCCGGTGGCGGGATCGACCGGCAGCTGGGCGGAGATATTGTTGTAATGAGAAAACGCCACCGTTTGGGTGCAGGGGCCCAGATCCTGGGGTGCATGGGGGGTATTTCTTGCTGACTTGATGATGGTGCCACTCATAGATATGCCTCTTTTTAATATTTGTTGTTCATTCAGGTACAGGTTTACCCCATCTTGTTGTACGCCGTGGCCATTGCGCCAGCGGCGGCATCCCCGGTTATTATTTGTGATCCACTCAATTACTGAGAGGAATAAGGGAAGATAGGACAGGGTAGATATTTCAGACGCTGCGATTCTATGAGTGGCTATCAGGGGTTGCAAACCGCTGATTGCATTTCTATGAGATGGCTCAATGGGTGCAAATTTAATGTGATTGCTATTCAATTCATGCTGAATAGTCACCTGTTTGTCCGCCAATGGCCATGCATCGAGCAGTAGTCCAGTCCAGGCGGGGGTTGGGGCAGATACCTTGGCAGTGAAGGAGTGTAAAGAAAGGGTTAATGCGATGCATCAAGCTGCCATCAAACGATTTTATTGTGCATAGATATGTATTTTATGTTTTTTAGTCATCTATCTTGCCGCGCAAAAATATGCTAGCAGACATGAATGTAACAGTGGTTAAAGATGTGGCTGGAATATAATTCAAATATTTGCATGGGCGATGCTGTTCATTATCGATAGGCTGACGGCTGGCCCAGAACCGGAGCGTTTTTATCTTTTTATATATCTGGTGAAATATGCGTAACCAGTGTTGTGGCCCCTTACCGGAGCGACCGCAGTTGGCAATATATCGGCTGACAGGGGGCAGTATGGTCAAGGCATCAGGCAACCGAATGACGCCGACCTGGCGTGGGGCCATGGATAGGGGTCTCTACAGTGGTTGGTTGTCTATTGCACGCCGGGGATGATGGGTCCTCTGGACAGGCCATGTGCGGTGACATGATGATTTGCGAGATTGTTAACAAAAATGTGAACAAGATCACCGGACGGATAAGGGTTTGAGGCTGGAAATTGACCAAAAAGGAGTAGAATGGCGCTTTATTTTTGAGGGTCATTCGATGCCCAACTATCACTTCTTCACGCTGGGCCTGGTGCTTACCTATCTCGATGCCAATGCCCCCCGTTATAGCGATGAGCGTCGTCAGCTGGTTGAGCAGGGATTTTCCGCCATGGCAGCCCCCGTCTTTGCAGATACGCCGGCTGAGGCGCTGGCGTTGCTGCGTCATCATCAGACATGGCAGGAGAAAGCCATGGCCGATGCACTCTCTTTGACGGTTTCCCCCGGGCCGACGCTCATCTCCTGTCTGCAGGAGCAGCCTTTATCCGGGAGTTGAACAGCAACAGTGCGTCATCCGGGAGGAGGCGCCATGTTGCCGCTGTCCGCTTGCGATCTACCTCTGGTGCAGTTCGCCTTCCATTACCAGTAGAGTATCCATCCCTGCCGCCTTGCCAGCCTCAAGCCCGATCCGGGTATCTTCAAACACCAGACAGTTGGCGGGATTGGCGCCGAGCAGTTCGGCCACCCGCAAGAAGGTGTCGGGATGCGGTTTGTGGTTGGTGACATCATCGGCGCTGACCACCACAGAGATATAGGCATCGAGCCCGGTGCTTTTGAGGATGGGGTCCGCCTGATTGCGCGGTGAGCCGGTGCCAATCCCCATCTTGACCTTGCCGTGATAGTGCCTGACCAGCTCCCACATCTTGGGAAAGACGCTGACCTTGTCGATATGTGCCATATAGAGGGCAATCTTGCGGCGGGTAAAGGCCTCGACATCCACCGTCAGCCCCTGCTGCTCGGCCAGCATGGCGATGATCTTGCGGGTGGGAATGCCGCCGTATTGATAGAGCTGATCCCGCTCGAAGGGGATGCCGAATTCGGCGCAGGTGAGTTCCCAGGCATCCAGATGAAGGGGCATGGAGTCCACCAGGGTGCCATCCATATCGAAAATCAGGGCATCGTAGTGATCAAATCCGTACTGTTCTGGCGCGTTCATGGGGACTCCTCTAATCAAATAGGGCAGGCTAGCAGATTGGGGACATCGATTATGGGATCTGTCTCATGATCGGGCAGATGTGGCCGCCGTTTTTTCTATCTCTTGCTGATTTGTGAGACAATAACTCGCTCAATTGCCGATCCTTTGGCATATCAGATCAGCGAGTCCCCTTATGACCTCGAAAATATCCCCTAAAACCATCTTCTCTAGTGTGGCGCTGGTGATCGCGCTCGGTTCGCTGGAGAAGAGCATCGTCACCACCCCGCTGCCGATGATCGGTGCCGAGCTGCACGCCGGTGCCGCCCTCACCTGGGTGGTCACCGCCTACCTGCTGGCGGCCACCGCCGTACTGCCCCTCTATGGCAAACTGAGTGATCTCTTTGGCCGGGTACGGATGCTCAATATCGCCATTGGTCTCTTTCTGGCAGGCTCCATCGCCTGCGCCCTCTCTCAGGATTTGCCGACCCTGCTGGTGGCCCGAGTGCTGCAAGGATTGGGAGGGGGCGGCCTGATTGCTCTTGCCTTTACCGTGATTGCCGACACGATTCCGCCGCGGGAAGTGGGCAAGTATCAGGGGTACATTTCGGCGGTCTATGCGGTCTCCAGCATTGCCGGGCCCCTGCTGGGTGGCTACTTTACCGAACAACTCAGCTGGCGCTGGATCTTCTGGATCAACCTGCCGCTTGGTGCACTGGCGATCTACCTGATCAACCGCAATCTTAAACAGCTCAATGTGCGTCGCCACAGTCGCTTCGACTGGAAGGGGGCGGCACTGCTCATTACCGTCACCACCCTGACTCTGTTGTTGCTCTCACCCGAGGTAGCCCTCCCTGCCATCTGGCTGGCGGGGGCTCTGGCGGTCTCTCTGATGTTGCTGGTGCTGATTGAACGGCGCGCTCATGACCCCATACTGCCAGCCCATCTAGTGCGGCTGCCCGGTTATCTGGTGAGTGTGCTGCTGGTGATGTTTTCCCAGTTGCTGATGTTTGCGGTGTTGGTTTATCTACCCCTGCAGATGCAGTGGCAAAAGGGGCTGAGCGCCAGTGAGAGCGGGATGAGTATGGTGATCTTCATGATCTGCATTACCGCCGGCGCTTTTGTCGGCGGCAAACTCATCGGGCGTACCGGTCACTACAAGAGTTTTGTGGCGGTAGGCTTCGGGTTGGCTGCAGTGGCGCTTTGGCAGATCCACTTTGATGCCTGGGTCAAGCTGGCCCTCGGCTTTGCCGGTATTGGCCTGGGTCTGGTGTTGCCCGCCCTCTCGGTGGTGGTACAGAATGCCTTGCCACGGGAAGATCGCGGCATCGGCATGTCGCTGTTCAACTTTGGCCGTGAGCTGGGGGGGGCCATCGGGGTGGCCATCTGCGCCATGCTGTTCCATTCCAGCCTGCCTGCCGGTAGTGGCAGTGATCTGAGTCGGCTTGGGCCCGATCTGCTGGCCGCAGGTTTCAGCACCACTTATATCGGCATGGGGCTGATTGCCACGCTGGCGCTGCTGATCACTCTGCTGGCATTGAAGCGCCATGAGCTGGCATCTATCAATGCCTGATCAATCGGCTAGCCATACCGCACACTGATAAGGGGCAAAAAGTGGTGCAGGCTGGCCAGGGTAGTTGCCTATCAGCAAGCTCATGCCGTCTGTTACCTTGTCAAAGTGGGGCATCGGCAAGGGGTTCGCAGTGAGATTGGCGAGCAGCAGCAGGGTGTGCCGCTCTCCGCTAGCCGGATCCTGCCAGTGGCGGCGATAGCTGATGCGCTCGGGATCATCCCCATCCAGCAGCTCGAAATTGCCGTGACGAACGACAGGGTGAGCCTTGCGCAGGGCGATGAGCTGACGATAGCAGTGAAACGGTGAGTCGGGGCGGGTCAGCTGTTCGTCAGCATTTATCTCGACGTGGTTGGCATTGAGGGCAATCCAGGGCGTGGTGGTGCTGAAACCGGCGTGGGGGCCGGCGTCCCACTGCATCGGGGTACGGGCGTTGTCGCGGCCGATGGCATCGAGCCGCCGACTCAGCTCGGCAGGATCCAGCCCTGACTGGCTGGCGCGGTAGTTGAGCGCCTCCACATCGCGCAGCTCGCCCGGCTGCCAGTGGCGGTTGGTCATGGCGAGCTCCTCCCCCTGATAGATAAAGGGAGTGCCCTGCATCATGTGCAGCACCATGGCCCACAGGTTGGCGCTGGTTTCACGCCACTCTGGCCTGTCATCGCCAAAGCGTGATACGGCGCGGGGCAGGTCGTGGTTGCCGAGAAACAGGCTGTTCCAGCCCTGACCGTGCAGCCCTTGCTGGTGGCGGGCCATGGCTCGTTTGAAGGCGAGGGGATCGAAGCGGGATGACCACTTGTCACTGCCGAGCCCCAGATGCTCGAAGTTGAACACCATGCTGAACTCGCTGCCGTCGTGGTTCGAATAGTTTTGCATATGGGCGAGATCGGCTCCCCAGGTCTCCCCCACCGTAATGATCCCCTTGCCGCCGAAGCTGGCGGCATTGAGCTCGCGGATATAGTCGTGCAGGCGCGGGCCGTTGCTCATGGCCAGTCGGTCCCACTCCTTGCTCACCATATCGATCACATCGAAGCGAAACCCCTTGATCCCTTTGCCCAGCCAGAAGTTGATCACCGCTGCCATCTCGGCCCGCACTGCCGGGTTGTCCCAGTCCAGATCGGCCTGACTGGGATCGAAGTTGTGCAGGTAGTAGCGATCAAGCTCCGGCACGTACTGCCAGCCGTTACCGCCAAAAATCGAGGTAATGGGGTGAGCATCGACAAAGGCTTGATCCCGGAATACGTAATAACCCTGATAACGGGGATCCCCGGCCAGCGCCTTCATAAACCACTCGTGCTCGGTGGAGGTGTGGTTGGCGACGATATCCATCATGATGCCGATGCCGTGGGCGGCCGCTTCGGCTATCAGCTGCTCCATCTCGGTCAGGGTGCCGAAGGCGGGGTCGATGGCACGGTAGTCCGCCACGTCGTAGCCGTTGTCCCGCTTGGGGGAGCGATAGATGGGGGTGAGCCAGAGCATATCGACCCCGAGGGTGGCCAGATAACCGAGGCGCTGGCGGATGCCGTTGATGTCGCCCAGTCCGTCGCCATCGCTGTCCTGAAAACTCATGGGGTAGATCTGATAGATGACACAGCTATCGAGGTCGATATCGGGCGTGTGGAGGGAGTGCGTATTCATCAGTGCGGCCGGTTGAGGGGGAGTTATTCCTATCTTACCCAGATGATCTGGCCCTCAACAGGGCAGGGGAAACCTTGAAAAGGGTTCCATTGTTGGCTGATTTCCAAAAGTGCGGGGAGGGTCACACAGGCGCCATCCCGAGCCACGGAGGTGGTCGGGATGGCACGGCACTTAGCGCTGATGCACCGCAGCGATACAGGCTATTGAGCAGCCTTGGCCTGCTCGGCGTTTGGTTCCTGCTGGCGTTCCGCTTGTGCCTCCAGCTCCTTGCCGAGGAAGTAGTTCAGGAAGGTGCGGATCACCGCGATGATGGCGAGACGGATCAGCTCCTCCTTGCTCGGTGCGACCGTGGTGGCCAGGATGTCGGCGGCGAGCTGGAACTCCAGCGCCAGAATAAGCCAGCTGCCAAAGCAGAGACGAATGCGCGGAAAGCCGGGCTGGTGATCCCGCACTCTTGCCGCCAGCCAGAGGGTCTTGCCAAGCCCTATTACCACACAGGCGATGGAGATGATCTCCAGCAGCAGCTGGAACAGCTCGACCCCGTGCATCATGCCCTCTCGCAGGCTCGCTATCTCAAACACTCGGGTCACCTCCCTGATTCAAAAGAGGACACTATTAACATATCGCTCGGCAAAGGCCAAATCCGGCTCAGGCAATCAGTTTGAATTCAATCACATAGAGCGGCGGTAGATCGGGGTAGATATCACGGATCACCTGTTTGAGCTCGGGGAGGGTCATGTTCTCCTGACGGGCGTGCTCCTCATTCAGTTCATCGAAGGCTACAGCATTGACGGAGAGCACCTCGATGGTGCCGAAGGGCTGGTGCTCCGGGTTGGTGAAGAGGGCCAGCCGCTGGCCGGGCTGCCAGTTGGCCTCGCTTTTGTCACGGATGGTGATGGTCTTGCGGCCCGCCTGAATATCGGCGACGAAGCGGCTGAAGAAGGTGAATTCGGGATGGGTAGACATGGCTCTCTCCTGACAGGGTTAATCGAAATGAGGTGAATGGAAATCAAAGGTCGAGATAGGCGCGCAGTTTGGCCAGATCGGCGATAACGGGGCCGTCGCTGCCGTCGGCAACTATGCCCTGTTCGACCAGCTCCTTGAGGGCACGGCGGTAAACCCGCTCGGTTGTGCCGAAGCGAGCTGCCTCGTGGGCCCGCTTGCGTGACCCCAGCATGGGGGTGCGCTGGCGTTCTCGCCACAACTCGTAGGCGATGTTGTAGGCGATGGGGTGGAGCAGCCGGCTGGTGGTGATCTCCAGGGTATCGAGATAGTCGCTGGCAAGCGCCGCGGCGAAGAAGAGGGTCAGCTCGGGCTCGGTCAGCAGGCGCTGGGCCAGCTTGTCGGCACAGATGACCCGGGCGTCCAGTTCGGTCTCGGCCACCACGTTCCACTGCACCGGTGTGGCGCTGAAGAACTCCATTTCGCCGAAGATCTGGCTGTGACACTCAATCTCGCCGAGCTGGAAGATGCGGCCCGAGTGGACGGCGCTATTGAGGGAGACCCGCCCTGCGCCCACCAGATAGAGCTGCTCGCTCAGCTCCCCCTGCCGCATGATGGATTCGCCCGGCAGGTAGCGACGCAGAAACAGGGTGCACGCTTCCAGCGCCGCGGCAAAGCGGGGTTCCAGTTTGGCGAGTTCGGCGTGAAAACGGCCGAGGGGATAGGGCTGTTGCTGCATGACGTACCTGTCGCACCGATGACGAGGGCCATGAGGCTAGCAAGAGCGCGGGCCGGATACCAGCCCGCCTCCTGTCGAATGTGCCGTGATTAACGATTTGCGGGTTATTGCACCAAGGCGTGGAGGGCGGCGGCGATGGCGTTTCGCTCGCCGTTCATCATGGCCTGCTCGGCGTTGACGTACTCATTGACCCCATCTTGCACATCCTGCTCGAACAGCACCACGTTGCAGAGCACGGCGGCAACCCGCACCTTGCGCAGGCGCCCCACGGTCAGCAGGGAGGCGGTCTCCATATCGGCGCCCAGTACACCACGGGCATGCCAGTAGCGGCACACCTCCTGCTCATCATCCCGATAGAAGCTGTCGTGGGAGCGCACCAGCCCGTGCCAATGAGGCTGGCCGCTGGCCGCCACCTGATTGAGCAGGGCGGCCTGCAGCCAGATATCGGCGCAGGCGGGGTACTCGGCAGGCAGATAGGCCTGCGAGGCCCCCTCATTGCGTACCGCCCCTTCCACTACGATAAGGTCGCCAAGACCGATGTCGTGCTGCAGGGCGCCGGCAGAGCCGACCCGAATAAGCGATCGGGCACCGGCTTGCACCAGCTCCTCCAGCGCTATGATGGCCGAGGCGCCGCCGATGCCGGTGCTGCAAACCGTGATCGGCACTCCCTGATAACGGCCGTTGATGAGACGAAACTCCCGGTGCTGGCCCAGTACTTCACACTGTTCGAGCTGGCTGGCGATGCGATCAACCCGGGCCGGGTCGCCGCACAGCACCACCCGCTCGGCAATCTGGTCGGGGCGGCACTGGAGATGGGGTAGCAGCGTCATGGCTTATACCCCCAGTGGCTGGCGCTTGGCGGCAATCACCCAGAGGCGGGTGCCGTTGGCGGCGATAAAGAGCAGGATCAGGTATTCGAGCGACATGGCGTAGACACCCTGTGCCGCATAGATACCGATGCTGATGATGTTGATGACCACCCAGAGGATCCAGTTCTCCACATATTTGCGGGTCATCAGGATCTGGGCGACCACCGAGAGCACCGTCATGGTGGCATCCCAGAACGGGAAGGCATCGGGGGAGGGCTCGGGAGTGGCAAGGTTGGCACCAAACAGGTTGAGCAGGGAGACCGAGGTGCGCGCCAGCGCAGCGAACACCGGGTCGATATAGCGGGTCAGCAGGGCGATGGCCAGCACGCTCACCACGGCAGTGACGATGAGCTTGGATTTGCTGAGCCAGCGGATCTGCAGGGTATCCCCCTGATCGTTGGCGGGGCGGGTCCAGGCGTACCAGCCGTAGACGTTGGCGCAGAAGAAGAACAGCTGCAACAGCAACAGCCCGTAGAGCTGGATCTGGAAGAAGATGATGGCAAACAGGGTGACGTTGATAAGACCAAACAGGTAGTTGATGGTCTTCTCCTGACTGGCGAACCAGATGCAGGCCAGCCCGAACAGGGTACCGATGGCTTCAATCCACGACATGGCGTAGCCGCCCAGCGGTATGGTCACCAGCGTGTTATTGATGCTGAACAGCTCGAATATGCTCATTTTCTGATCCTTGGCATGGAGGTAGTGCGAGGGTGCCATTCTAGGTGGTGCGACAGCTGCCGGGCAGGACTTTTGTCCCCCCTGTGCTTGGCACACATCAAAGAAATCCAATCCGATGACCGCCTATTCAAGCGCTGATGGGTTATGGTGCGATAGCTGGCCGGACTTTATTGATATGTAACAAGACCATAGCCTCACGGCTGTGGTCTGATAGAGTCCACTCTCCGGGAGGAGAATCGTGTTGTAAAAGGAGGTTTCATTGAATTCCGAGCTTGTCTGGGTGCTCTGTCTGCTGGCTGGCGCCATCTATCTCTTTATGACCAACAAGGTGCGGATGGACGTGGTCGCCCTGTTGATCATCATCCTCTTTGTGCTGAGCGGCACCCTCACCCTGCCGGAGGCACTGGCGGGCTTTAGCGATCCCAACGTTATTCTGATTGCCGCCCTGTTTGTAGTCGGGGAGGGGTTGGTGCGCACCGGCATCGCCTATCAGGTGGGGGATGCATTGGTGAAGGTGGCGGGCAGCAGCGAGACCAAGCTGCTGGTGCTGCTGATGGTGGCGGTGGCGACGCTGGGGGCTGTGATGAGCAGCACCGGGGTGGTGGCCATCTTTATCCCGGTGGTGCTGAGTGTGGCGAACCGGATGGGGATCCCGGCCGGTCGCCTGATGATGCCCCTCGGCTTTGCCGGGCTTATCAGCGGTATGATGACGCTGGTGGCCACGCCCCCCAACATGGTGGTCAACAGCGAGCTGATGCGCCACGGCATACACGGCTTCGGTTTCTTCGATTTCACTCCCATGGGGGTGCTGATCCTGGGGCTGGGCATCCTCTACATGCTGCTGGTGCGCGGCTCTTTGGTGGGCGAGGGGGAGGAGGGCAAGGGCAAGCAGACCGGGCGCCGTACTTTTCGCGATCTTATCCGTGATTATCGGCTGACCGGTCGGGCCCGCCGCCTGGCGCTGCACCCCGACTCTCCCCTGATTGGCCATACCCTGGACGAGCTGCAACTGCGCGCCCGTTATGGCGCCCACATTATCGGGGTGGAGCGCTGGCGCAAGTTTCGCAGGGTGATGGTGCCGGTGTCGGGGATCAGTGAATTTCAGGCCAGGGATGTGCTGCTGATCGATATGTCCGATCCCGAGGTGGACGTGCGGGATTTTTGCAGCGAAGCGCGGCTCGAGCCCATGATCCTGCGTGGAGAGTACTTCTCCGATCAGGCGCGGGAGGTGGGGATGGCCGAGGTGTCGCTGATACCCGAATCCAAGCTGCTGGGCAAGAGTGTGCGGGAGGTGACCTTCCGCTCCAGCTATGGCCTGAGTGTGGTGGGGCTGCGCCGCGATGGTGAGGCTCTGGCTGGCAAACTGGTGGACGAGCCGCTGCAAATGGGGGACACCCTGCTGGTGGTGGGTAACTGGAGCCATATCCGGCAACTGCAGACTCACAGCCGCGACTTTTTGTTGATGGGACTGCCGGCCGAGGTGGACGAGATGGCCCCCGCCCGCAGTCAGTCGATCCATGCACTGATTTGCCTTGGGGTGATGATCCTGCTGATGGTGACCGATCCGGTGCCCAACGTCATTGCCGCGCTGATCGCCTGTCTGCTGATGGGCAAGTTTCGCTGCATCGATATGGAGAGTGCCTACAAGTCGATCCACTGGCCGACCCTGATCCTGATTGTCGGTATGCTCCCCTTCGCACTGGCGCTGCAAAAAACCGGCGGGGTGGATCTGATCGTCGGTGGCCTGATCAATTCGGTGGGGGAGATGGGGCCGCGGGTGATGCTGGCCAGCCTGTTTGCGCTCTGCGCAGTGATCGGGCTCTTTATCTCCAACACCGCCACCGCGGTACTGATGGCGCCCATTGCGCTGGGCACGGCGCAGCAGATGGGGGTATCGCCCTATCCGTTTGCCATGACCATTGCCATCGCCGCCTCGGCCGCCTTTATGACGCCCGTCTCGTCACCTGTGAATACCCTGGTGCTGGGGCCGGGCAACTACAAGTTCGGCGACTTTATCCGTATCGGGGTGCCCTTCACCCTGTTGGTGATGGCGGTCAGCGTGGTGGCTATTCCCTGGTTCTTCCCGTTCTGACTACTGTGTTGATGGATGTTCATACCAGCGGCCTGCGGGCCGCTTTTTTATGGCCAGGAGACAAGAGTGGCAAGGCGTGCTCGGAATCAGTGAAGAGTGATGTGGACGGGAATTAACGTGGAGCTGGGTTAATAGAGGCGCGAGAGAAAAACTGGGGAGAGGCAAATGTCAGATACAAAAAAACCAGCGTGAGCTGGTCTGTTTGGTACTGCTATCAATGGTGCGGAAGGAGAGACTCGAACTCTCACGCCTAGGGCGCCAGAACCTAAATCTGGTGCGTCTACCAATTTCGCCACTTCCGCAAATTGATGGTGGCTATGACGGGATTCGAACCTGTGACCCCCGCATTATGAGTGCGATGCTCTAACCAACTGAGCTACATAGCCGTCTTGTGTTCAACGTGAGTCAAATACAAGTAAAAATGGCTGGGGTACTAGGATTCGAACCTAGGGATGGCGAGATCAAAACCCGCTGCCTTACCGCTTGGCGATAC
>NZ_JAAKMV010000018.1:0-114736 GCF_049170575.1 Aeromonas sp. 604282
GAGCGGGAAACGAGACTCGAACTCGCGACCCCGACCTTGGCAAGGTCGTGCTCTACCAACTGAGCTATTCCCGCAACTACCTTAAAACCGGCCGTACAGCATTTGGTTGCTTGCGCTACTGTACGGGAGCCGAATTATAAGAGCAGTCATTCCAATTGCAAGGGCTTTTTTGTCTGGTTGCGCGCGTTCGCTCAAAAGCTGGCCGAACTGTCGATTTTAGCAGCCAGCGCATGACAACCCCTTGCCGGGGAATCAGATCTTGAAGACGTGGCTGCGATAGAACTGCAGCTCGGCGATGGATTCGCGGATATCGTCCAGCGCCTGGTGGGTGCCGCTCTTCTTGAACTGCTCCAGCAGTTCCGGCTGCCAGCGGCGTACCAGCTCCTTGATGGTGCTGACGTCGACGTTGCGGTAGTGGAAGAAGGCTTCCAGCTCGGCCATGTGCTTGACCATGAAGCGGCGATCCTGACCGATGCTATTGCCGCACAGCGGGCTGGTGCGCTCCGGCACCCACTGGCGAATGAACTCGAGGGTCTTGGCAACGGCTTTCGCCTCGTCATGCTGACTCGCCTTGACCCGGGCCACCAGACCGCTCTTGGTATGGGTGTTGACGTTCCAGTCGTCCATCTTGGCCAGCTCTTCATCACTCTGATGAATGGCGATGACCGGCCCTTCGGCCAGCACGTTCAGGTCCTTGTCGGTGACTATGGTGGCAATCTCCAGTACCACGTTCTCTTCGGGGTCGAGACCCGTCATCTCCATGTCGATCCATACCAGGTTCTGCGCGCTGACTGTCATGATTACTCTCTCTGTTGGGAGGAATGGCGGAATTTTGCCAATTTGCATGTATCATACTGGCTTTGGATCTGTTCATAAACTGGCGAATCGAGTGGCAAAGAAAGCAAAACTCAATCTGGGTCAACAAAGACGCGTCCAGGCCAACCGCGAGCGGCGGCTGCAAAAAGAGCACACCACAGAGGTGGATGACACCCTGTTTGGCCCGGCCATCGAAGGGGTGGTGATCAGCCGTTTCGGTCAGCACGCGGACGTGGAAGCGAGCGATGGCACCATTCACCGCAGCAACCTGCGGCGCAGCAGCATCAGCAGTCTGGTGTGCGGCGACAAGGTGGTGTGGCGTCCCGGCCTCAATGCCGCAACAGCGGGCGTCATCGAAGCAGTGCATCCGCGCCACTCGGTACTGACCCGGCCGGACTTCTACGACGGGGTCAAACCCATCGCCGCCAATATCGACCAGATCATCATCGTCTCGGCGGTGATGCCCGAGTTCTCCACCAACATCGTCGACCGCTATCTGGTGGCTGCCGAGGATGTGGAGATCCGCCCCCTCATCGTGCTGAACAAGGTCGATATGCTTGATGATGCCGCCAGAGCGCGCATCGAGAGCCAGCTCGAAACCTACCGCAAGCTCAATTACGAGGTGCTGCTGGTGAGCTGCGAGAGCGGTGAAGGGCTCGATGAGCTGAAAGCCAAGCTCACCGACAAGATCAGCATCTTCGTCGGCCAGTCCGGGGTGGGCAAGTCGTCCCTCACCAACGCCCTGATGCCGGGGCTGGATGTGCTCACCGGCGAGATCTCCGAAAACTCGGGGCTCGGCCAGCACACCACCACCACGGCGCGGCTCTACCACTTCCCGAGCGGCGGCGATCTCATCGACTCCCCCGGGATCCGCGAGTTCGCCCTCTGGCATCTGGAAGCCGAACGCATCACCTGGTGCTTCGTCGAATTCCGCGACTACCTGGGTGGCTGCAAGTTCCGCGACTGTACCCACAAGGACGATCCCGGCTGTGCCCTGCGCGCCGCGGTCGACGCGGGCGCCATCAGCGCCGATCGCTTCCACAACTATCACCGCATCCTGGAAACCATGCAGGAAGCCCGTCACGGTCGCCAACAGGCGCGCCTGTGACCCTATTCAACCTACCTTGATGATGAACATGAGCATTACTGACAACCTGAAAATTGCCGGTCAATACTGTCTGCCCAAACACGTCCTCTCTCGCCTGGTCGGCAAACTTGCGGCTGCCGAAGCAGGCAACCTCACCACCAGGGTGATCGAGGCCTTTATCAAGCAGTACCAGGTCGACATGAGCGAGGCGCTGCACGAGAGTCCGGCCCACTATAAGAGCTTCAACGAGTTCTTCACCCGCGAGCTCAAGCCCGGTATCCGTCCCGTGGTAGAAGATGCCATGACCCTGGCGCTGCCGGTGGATGGCACCGTCAGCCAGCTCGGCCCCATCCAGCAGGGTCGCATCATTCAGGCCAAGGGCCACGACTACAGCGCCCGCGAGCTGCTGGGCGGTTATGAGGATCTGGTGGCACCGTTCAAGGATGGCGACTTCGCCACCATCTACCTGGCGCCCAAGGATTATCACCGCATCCACATGCCGCTGGACGGCGTACTGGAGAGCATGGTGTTCGTGCCGGGGGATCTCTTCTCCGTCAACCCGCTCACCGCCGAGAACGTGCCCAACCTGTTTGCCCGCAACGAGCGGGTGGTCGCCACCTTCCGCACTCCGCACGGCCCCATGGCGCTGGTGCTGGTCGGTGCCACTATCGTGGCCAGCATCGAAACCATCTGGGCCGGTAACATTGCTCCGACCAAAGAGAAGAAGGTGGTGCGCTGGGACTACACCGGCGACGAGGCCATCACCCTGCAAAAAGGCGCCGAGATGGGGCTGTTCAAGCTGGGCAGTACTGTCGTCTGCCTGTTTGGTCCGGGCATGCTGGCCGGTTTCGAGCCCCATCTGGCCAACGGGGTCACCACCCGCATGGGTCAGCCCTTTGCCAAGCTGGCGGAGCAGGCATGAGCGAGCAACCGAACGCCTCGCAGAAGAACAACCCGCTGCACGGGCTGACGCTGGAGGCCATCGTCACCGCGCTGGTCGAGCACTATGGCTGGGAAGAGCTGGGGCAGCAGATCAATATCCGCTGCTTCACCGATAATCCCAGCATCAAGTCCAGCCTGAAGTTCTTGCGCAAGACCCCCTGGGCTCGGGAGAAGGTCGAAAGCCTCTACCTCTACGTCCAGCGCAAGCAAGCCAAATCGAAGAAGGAAGGGCAAGATGGCCTTTAAGATTACGTACACCTATAAAAAACAGGCCAAAGAGCTCGGCTATGCCAACGACAAGTTCCGCAGCATCTACGACGCCATCGCCGCAGCCGAAGGGCTGGATCTCTCCAGTTTCCACGCCATGGAGGCCCAGCTGGCTCAGGTATGTCGCCGTGACAAGAAGAGCGTGAAGGATTACCAGGAGAACTACTTCAAAGAGTTGGGATTCTCCAACATCGTCATCGAACGGGACAATCCCGAAGAGGATCAGGAGTAACCATGCGAACCTTGACTCTGATGGCCGCCTCTCTGCTGCTGGCGGCATGCAGTACACCGGAACAACATCTGGTGGGCAGCGATCGCGACAGCCACGGCTGTATCGGCAGTGCGGGCTATCAGTGGTCGGCGCTGACCAACCAGTGCGTACGACTGTTCGAGCAGGGCATCCGGCTCAATCCGACCGATGCCGGCCAGACCAGCAGTGCGTTCGTGCTGTTCAACACCGATCAGAGCAAGGCCGAGCTCACCCTGCCCACTGGCGAGCAGCACCAGCTTGCCCGTCAGGGCATGGAAGGCAACTGGTCGTGGCAGGGTAGCGGCTACACCCTCTTCCCCTGGAAGGGCTATGTGCTCAAATCCGGTGACAAGGTGCTCTATCAGGGGGAGTAACCCGAACGCCTGATATCTTCCCGATATCCGCCAAATAAAATGCCGACCCAAGTGGTCGGCATTTTTGTATGTGAAACAGACTGTTATCAGGCGCGGCTAAGGTAATCGGCCTGCCCCACCCACTTGTAGCTGGTGAGCTCGGTCAGCCCCATGGGGCCACGGGCGTGCAGCATCTGGGTCGACACCGCCACTTCAGCGCCCAGACCAAACTGGCCGCCATCGGTGAAACGGGTCGAAGCGTTGACGTAGACCGCCGCCGAACCGGCCACGTTGACGAAACGCTCGGCGTTGGCCAGATCGTTGGTCAGGATGGCATCGGAGTGGCCGGCGTTATGCTCGCGCATATGGGCCAGCGCTTCGTTCACATCCGCCACCAGCTTGACCCCCAGGGTCAGTCCCAGCCACTCGGTATCGAAATCCTCCGGCCCCGCCTCGCACAGGTTGTCGGCACCCGCCAACTGTGTCATGGCGTTGGGCGCGGCCACCAGCGTCACCTTGCGCTCGTTCATCAGCGTCACCAGTTGCGGCAGGAAGGTGGCTGCCACCTTCTCGTGTACCAGCAGGGTATCGAGGGCATTGCAGGCGGAGGGGCGTTGCACCTTGGCGTTGTCGATAACAGCCAGAGAGCGCACCAGATCGGCACTCTCGTCGACGAAGATATGGCTGATGCCGAAACCGCCGATGATGACCGGGATGGAGCTGTTCTCCTTGCACATCTTGTGCAGGCCGGCACCGCCACGGGGGATGATCATGTCCACATAGCGGTCGAGGCGCAGCAGCTCGCCGACCAGCGCCCGATCCGGGTTGTCGATGTACTGCACCGCCGCCTCGGGCAGACCGGAGGCCGCCAAGGCATGCTGGATCACCCGCACCAGTTCCAGATTGGAGTGGAAGGTCTCGCGCCCGCCGCGCAGTATGCTGGCGTTACCGGTCTTGAGGCAGAGGCTGGCGATGTCGATGGTGACGTTGGGGCGCGCCTCGTAGATGACGCCGATAACCCCGATGGGCACCCGACGACGGGAGAGACGCAGGCCATTTTCCAGCACCCGGCTATCCATTTCGGCGCCGACCGGATCGTCCAGCGTGATCACCTTGCGCACATCTGCCACGATACCGGCTAGCCGGGCCGGATTGAGCAGCAGGCGATCCAGCATCGCCTCTGACAAGCCCGCCTCACGGCCGGCGGCGATATCTTTCGCGTTGGCGGCGAGGACCTGCTCACTGCGCGCCTCCAGCTCGTCGGCGATGGCGGCCAGCGCCCGGTTTTTCTGCGCCGTGCTGACGGTAGCCAGCTGATAGGCGGCTTCACGGGCCGCCTGCCCCATTTTCTCCAGACTCATCTCGGTTCCCTTTTGTTCATGCCGTGCCGCTGATTAGAGCAGCACCATATCGTCTCGATGGATGGCTACTGAACCATATCCATAGCCCAGTACCTGCTCAATCTGATCCGAGTGGACGCCGCGCAGCTTGTCCAGCTCCAGATGATCGTAACGGCAGATACCGCGCGCCAACTCGGCTCCTTTGGGATCAAGAATGCGCACCACATCGCCCCGAATAAAGTCGCCCTTGACTGCGACAATCCCCTTGGGCAGCAGGCTGGAGCCTTTCTCCTTCATGGCGGCCACTGCGCCCTGATCCACATGTACTTCGCCGTGAGGGGGTGGGCCTGCCAGGATCCAGCTCTTGCGCCCTTCCAGCGGGGACGCCAGCGCCGGGAACAGGGTGCCAATCCGCTCGCCCTTGGCGAGACGACCGATCACCTCTGGCATCTGGCCGGTCGCGATCACCACGTTGACACCAGCGCGGCGCGCCACATCGGCGGCCTGCAGCTTGGTAGCCATGCCGCCGGTACCGAGGCCACTGACGCTGTCACCCGCCAGCGAGCGCAGGGTATCGTCGATGGTCTGCACCTCTTCAATGAGCTGGGCATCAGGATTGGTGCGCGGATCGGCGGTAAAGAGCCCCTTCTGGTCGGTCAGCAGGATCAGCAGATCCGCATCCGCCAGAATAGCGGCCCGTGCGGAGAGGTTGTCGTTGTCGCCGACCTTGATCTCGGCGGTCGCCACCGCATCGTTTTCGTTGATGACCGGAATGATGCGGTGATCAAGCAGTGTGCGCATGGTATCGCGGGCATTGAGATAGCGTTCCCGATCTTCCAGATCGGCGCGGGTCAGCAGCATCTGGCCGATATGCAGACCGTAGAGGTTGAACAGATCCTGCCATACCCGAATAAGCTGGGTCTGACCAACCGCCGCCAGCATCTGCTTATTGGGCAGGGTTGGCGCCAGTGGCGGGTGACCCAGATGTTCACGACCGGCGGCGATAGCCCCTGATGTGACGACCACGACCCTGTGGCCGTGACGGTGCAAGGCCGCACACTGTCTGACCAGCTCGACCATATGGGCACGATTGAGCTGGGAAGACCCCCCTGTGAGCACGCTGGTGCCCAACTTGACGACTATGGTTCTGTTTTCCATGGGAGCATAAAGGCTAAAAAAGTAAGGAATATCTTTATACCCACGGCTATGGAGCCCTGCAAGGCAATTAACACTGGGGTGAGGAGATGGGGCAAAGCCCGGATGATTGCGGTCGGAAGGGGAGATGGCTGACTGATGGCCCGGCAAACAGCGGGATGCTGCTCACCGGGCATCAGGGATCAAGCGGCGGTCACGGTCAACTCATTGGTGACCTGATCCGCTGGCGCTAACTGGCACTCCAGTGCCGCCAGTTTGTCGCTGATGAGCTTGTAGAAACGGTTGAGGGTCCGTTCCACTTCTACCTGGTGCTTCTTGGGGATCGGCTTTTCCAGCCACTCACCATCAGCATTGTAGAAACCGAGCTGATAGTGGTAACGGAAATGGTGATCGTCCTGCTCCAGCACCAGCCACCAGCCCCAGAACTCCCGTTTGTCCGGCGCCGGCTTGGCGCTGACACAGACCGACAGGCAGTCGAAACGATAATGCCCCTCTTCGCAGAGATCTTCGCGCAAATAGGGGCCAATGGCAGCAAACTGCCTCAGCAGTCGCTTGTAGGTCACTCTTTCAGACATGTTAACCTCCCTGTTAAACAAGCCGCGCCACCTCGGGATGGCGTCAGTTCTTTAGCGCAATGTCAGGTACACAAATGCTGTTTCAGCCACTCGACGATTTCGTCCAGAGCCTTGTCATACACCTCCAGCAAAGGCTGTTTGTCGAATACGATGGCCTTGCCGTTACGACTGGCCGCCGCCAATGCCCGTACATCCTGCTCGGGACAAATGAAATCTCGCTTGTGTCCAATACTCAATATCGGCACTGAGGTGCGAGTCCCCAGTAATCCTTGTGTTTTAAGTGAAAATACCTGGCACTTGGTACGCATGCCGTCCCACTGCGCTGCATCCGCCCCCAACCGGTTGGCCAGACTGTCCCGCATCATGCGCGGACACTTGGCAAACAGCTCCTGATTGGTAAACACCTGATTGACCCCGGCGCCGACACAGACCACAGTCCGCAGCTTGAACGGTTCGATAAACGCCAATCTGGCTGCGATATTGCCCGCCAGACGCATCCCCACCATGGCGATACGCTGATGATCGACCCAGGCCACTTCGGAAAGGTAATGGAGCACCGCCTGATGGAGGCGGCTGGTATCCTGCACCAATGGCCAATGCTCGGCATAGCCAATCCCGGGCATATCGAGGGATAGCATGCCGATACCGTTGGGCTCGAGCCGTTTGAGATAGAAGTTGAGGAAATCGAGCTGCAGGGAGTCGATCCCGCCGCTGATGATCACCAGCGGCACCGGCTTTTCGGTAGTCGGCAGGTGGAGATAACCCTGAATATGCTTGCCGCGAAAAGGCACCTGGATCTCTTTGAGCGGAACCTTGAACAGCCGACCCGCCTCGCGATAGGCCATGTTGCCAAGCAGCTGGGCCTGATCCGCCAGCTCATCGTCTTTGAGATGAGGATAGCTGGCGATGGAGTAATAGCGTACCGCCTTGAGTAACTGTTTCAGGGCGCCAGCATTATCCCCCAGCTCGCGCAGTGCGCGCCCCTGCTTGAAATAGTTGCCAGCCACCTGGCTCCACTCGTAAATCCAGTTGCCGGGCACGTAGCCCTTGATGGTATCGAGATAGCAGTCGTGGGTGCGTTCGCCACTAGCCATGGCGATGCGGGCCAGGGTTTGCTCCACCTCGATGGGATCAGCCCCCTGCCAGGCCCAGGAAGGACGACGCAACAGACGATACCAGCTCTTTGACATGGAGCCGTCGATAAACATCTCATCTGACTCGGCTTCCGCCAGGTCAGCCGCACTGGAGTTGGAGATCTCGGATGTTTCCAATACCTTCTTGACGCGGGTAAAGAGCTGTTCGGTCAGGTTAAGGTCTTCGTTCAAGTCCAAGATAGTGTCTCATTCATATCAGGCAATGGTTCATCTTAACCACTTTTGCCGCCACTCAGCCACCCCGCAACAGATTGATAGACAAAAAAACAGGGCTCCAAATTGGAGCCCTGTGAAACCATTATTGACAGTTACGGCCAATGGACGCAGCGAGCGTCACATCCCGTTTCCGTTACTTTTCGTCGCAGATCGGTGTAGCGAACTCCAGCGCCATATCCCACGGCTGTTCGATCCAGGTATCCTGCGGGATCGCCACTTCGAAATCGTCCAGCAGCGCTTCGCCCATCGGCTTGGCGAAAATCGCGATGAACTTGGCTTTCGGGTAGAGCTCACGGATCGCCTTGGCGGTGGTGCCGGTGTCCACCAGATCTTCCACCACCAGCCAGCCTTCGCCGTCACCGGCGGTGGTGGCAGCCTTCACGACCACCAGCTCGCGCTGGCTGTCGTGGTCATAGCTGGAGATGCAGAGGGTTTCCACATTACGAATGCCAAGTTCACGGGCCATCAGGGCTGCGGGCACCAGACCACCACGGCTGACCGCGATGATACCTTTCCACTGGCTGACAGGCAGCTGACGACGGGCCAGACGGCGAGCTTCACGTTGCAGGTTGTCCCACGACACATAGAACTTTTTCGGCATGTTATCGATCTCGAATAGTTATTTAAAAACAATTACTTAAAATAACAACATCCGCAATTCTCCCTGCGGATGCCAGTAAATGGCGGCCCTTGCCCGACTGAATTCAGATTGCACTTCGGCTGCCTCAGGGCTAAGCCTCGGCAGCAAATCTGATAACAATGGAAGCAAGATGGGCTTATCCGGCGATCGGTTAGATGATGTGTCCAAACCGCGGACAGGCTGTTGGGCCGATATGATAGCACCGTTTGCAGAGAAAATGCCTGGCAAACGTATGCCAAAAACAGGAAAAATCGGCATCACCCTCTCAACTCGGCACATATAGAGCGCCAAACGACTAACCTGCCATCCCTGCTGCCGAGCCCAAATGAGCTGTGCGGCCAATCGCAGATAAAAAAATAGCAGGGGGAGGATTTACCTCACGCACCTGCTGCTTTCTCGCCTCTGCCTGGTTGGGCAGTTCGTCTTAGCGACGAGTGACGAAGGGGTTAGGGTAGCTGAAACCCTGGGTATACAAAGAGGGGGCAAACCAATAGGTTGAGTTGCTGCCTGGCATATTGAAACTCCTGATTGCTTAACAAGTTACGTACCTTTAATGCGGGCTCAAATCCTTGAACGAACACTCGGTTCCATGGAGGCGCACTTGCTTTGCTTCGGTTCCCTGGAGGCTTTCATCGTCATCCTGACGGGTTGCGAACCACGGGAGCTAATTTACCAGTCGGTGCATTAAATTCAATATTTTTGTGAGATCGGTCACATAATTTCTTTTCTATCGGTCAGCGTCGTCCGAACCTGACGATCGTACTGCCTGATTGCCATCAGCCAGCACAAGCTGCCTGCGATTTGCGCTGATTGCTCACATTTTTGTGTGATTGACTGTATTATCGTTATCCTCTTCCCCGGCCCGCTGATGGGGCCCTGTTAATTCCGTGCTGGTAAGGAGTCCCGACGTGGCACAGCTTAGCTCTCTCTCTCCCAAACTGATTTGGCATTTCTTCGAACAGATCTGCTCCATCCCCCACCCTTCCAAACATGAAGCCAAACTGAGCGCCTGGATCATCCAATGGGCCCAAGGGGAAGGTCTGGCGGTCAAGCAGGACAAGGTCGGCAACATCATCATCAAGAAACCGGCCACCCCGGGGATGGAAAACCGCAAAGCCGTGGTACTGCAGGCCCACATCGACATGGTGCCGCAGGCCAACGCCGACACCAAACACGACTTCGCGACCGATCCCATCGATGCCTATGTTGATGGTGAGTGGGTCACGGCCCGTGGTACCACTCTGGGTGCCGACAACGGCATCGGCATGGCCGGTTGCCTGGCTGTGCTGGCTGACAAGACCATCAAGCACGGCCCGCTGGAAGTGCTGCTGACCACAGACGAAGAGACCGGCATGACCGGCGCCTTCGGTCTGGAAGCGGGCTGGCTGGAGGGCGAAATTCTGCTCAACACCGACTCCGAAGAGGATGGCGAGGTCTACATGGGCTGCGCTGGCGGTGTGGATGCCAATATCCGCTTCCCGCTCGAGCTGGTTGACGCCATTGAAGGCGAAGCCCTCGAACTGGCAGTCAAAGGACTGCGTGGCGGCCACTCAGGTTGCGATATCCATCGCGGCCGTGGCAACGCCAACAAGCTGCTGGTGCGTCTACTCAAAGCAGCCGAGCCGCTGGGTGTTCGTCTGGCCGAGATCCACGGCGGTACCCTGCGTAACGCCATCCCGCGCGAAGCCCGTGCCACCCTGCTGGTGCCTGCTGCCAGCGTAAACGAGTTCAAGGCACTGGTTGACCGCTACACCGGGATCTACCAGACCGAACTGGCCGCCACCGAGCCGAACCTGACCGTGCTGGTCAACAACACCGCCAAACCGGCCAAGCTGATGAGCGTCTCTTTGCAACAGCGCCTGCTGGATGCCCTGATGGCCTGCCCGAACGGTGTGATGCGCATGAGCGATGCCATGCCCGGCGTGACCGAAACCTCGACCAACCTGGGGGTCATCAAGACTCAGGATGGCGAAGTGTACGTCCAGTGCCTGATCCGCTCCCTGATTGACTCCGGCCGCGAGAGCATCGAGCAGATGACCCGCTCCCTGTTCACCCTGGCAGGCGCCAGCTGCGAATTTACCGGTGCCTACCCGGGTTGGGCGCCGAACGTGGACTCCCCCGTCATGGCGCTGGTACGCAACAGCTACCAGACCCTGTTCGGCACCATGCCCAACGTCATGGTGATCCACGCCGGTCTCGAGTGCGGTCTGTTCAAGAGCGCCTATCCGGAGTGGGACATGGTCTCCTTCGGCCCGACCATCCGCGGTGCCCACTCCCCTGACGAGAAGGTACACATCCCGGCAGTCGAGCGTTTCTGGCAGCTGCTGGTGCACGTACTGGAAGCCATTCCGGCCAAGTAAGACAGCCCAACGGCAAAACAAAAGCCCCGCACTGCTGCGGGGCTTTTTATTGTCTGTTCCAGCCTGACTTTGGCGCTTAACGGATACCGCGGGCCTCGCGGATCCACTCCCAGGCTTGTTGGATCTCCTGGGTTTTCTCCTTGGCCATCTCCATCATCTCCGGCGGCAACCCCTTGGCGGCCAGCTTGTCCGGGTGATGCTTGCTCATCTCCTTGCGGTAGGCGCGCTTGATATCCTGATCGCTGTCGCTCTCGCTTACCCCCAGCAACTGGTAGGCATTCTTGAGACGATCCGCAGAGGGTGCCTCCTGCCGATACTGCTGGCCACCGGAATGGCTCCCCTGATACTGGCCATGGGCCTGATTAAAGAAGTTCATCTGCGCTTCGGCCATCGCCAGAATGCGGGCCAGCTCGATGCGACTGAACCCCAGCTCGTCGGCGATGGTATGAAGAATGGCGCGCTCGCCCTCCTCTACCCGTCCGTCAGCAAAGGCAGCCTGCAGTTGTACCTCGAGGAAAAAGCGCAGAATGTCGCGCTGCCCCAGACTGGCACGGCGGAACTCGGCCAGGGTCTCGCGCAGCGGGAAATCAGCCTCTTTGCCGAGACGAAACGACTCCTGCGCCCGGGCACGCTGTTCACCCGCCAGCCGCATACGATCCATCAGGTTGGAGGCAACCCGGATCTCCTGCTCGGTCACCTGACCGCTGGCCTTGGCGATGTGGCCCATCACCGAGAAGGTGGCGTGGAAGAAGACGGCTTGCTGCGCCTGAGTCGGGCCGCGACGAAACGCCCCCTGCAGCCCCATGCCACGGTCGAAACGGTGGCCAATCCAGAGGCCAATCAGGGCGCCGATGATATTGCCGAGCAGAAAACCGAAGAAGGCGCCCAGCACCTTACCCCAAATACGCATGGTTCAAGACCTCTTGAAGTTAATGAGTGCGGGCCTGGAGCTGGTCATCCAGCTCGCGCAGTCGATCGACCGTGCCGATATCGCGCCACTCGCCAGCGAGCAGGCTGCCGCCCACCCGCCCTTGCGCCATCCAGTCACGGAGCAGGGGCGCCAGCTTGCGGGCACCGCCCGCGAGACCGGCAAAGGCCGCCGGATCATATAGTCCGACCCCGCTGAAGGTAAACGCTGGCGTATCCATGACTCGCCCCCCTTGCAGGGCAAAGTCCCCGCTAGGGTGCTGGGGCGGATTGGGCACCAGCCAGAGATGTGCCAGATCATCGCCAAGGGGCTGACTGACCAGAGTGTGATAATCGAGATCGAGCCAGGTATCGCCGTTGATCACCAAAAAGGGTTTAGAGCCCAGCAGCGGCAGCGCCTGCACGATGCCGCCCGCAGTCTCCAGCGCACTCTCTTCGGCTGACCAGTGGATGGTCACGCCAAGCGCACTGCCATCACCAAGGCTCTCGACCAGCTTGTGGCCGAGCCAGGCGTGGTTGATCACCAACTCGGTCACCCCGGCGGCTTTGAGTTTTTCGATGTGATGAACGATGAGCGGCTTGCCCCCGACAGCCAACAACGGCTTGGGCAGCAGGTCGGTCAGCGGGCGCATCCGCTCGCCACGGCCAGCGGCCAAGATCATCGCCTTCATGGTTTAACCCCTGCATTGGCAATCCCCGGCAACACAACCTGCTCCAGCCACTGACCAAAACGGGCCAGTACCGGATAGGCACTACCATGAGTGCGACAGACATCCACCACATAGCCGAGAGTACGGGGAATATCCTTGAGATAGCCAGGCTTGCCGTCGCGATGATAGAGCCGGGTGAAGATCCCCGCAGCTTTGAGGTGGCGCTGCATGCCGGTCAGGTCGGCATCACGACGGAAACTGGCATAATCGAGCTCACCAAGCAGACCCGCCTGTTGCAGGGTGGCAAAGCCGTGCCGCATCCCTTCATCGATCACATCGTCTGACCAGCGTACGTAGCAATCTTTCAGCAGGGAGACCAGATCATAGGTGAGCGGCCCGATGACCATATCCTGAAAATCGATGATGGCGAGTTCGCTGCTATCAGGAGTGCCTCCGCCGCACACCATCAGGTTGCGACTGTGGAAGTCCCGGTGCATGACTCCTTGCGGCTGGGCCAGATTGCAGGTTGTGAGACAGGCAAAGGTCTCATCGAGCAACTGCTGCTCTTCGTCGCTCAGGGTCAGTTTTAGATGGTGGCCCAGCAGCCACTCGGGGAAAATGCTGTTCTCCCGTGCCATAAAAGCGGCATCGAAGGGTTCAAGTGCCAGGTCGACTGCCCCCAGTCGGGGCAACAAATCAATGGCCTTGCCATACCAGGCCAGCACGTTGTGCTCGTTCAGGCGGCTGATAAGCTGGGTATCGCCCAGGTCACTGACCGCCAGCAAGCCCTGCTCGTAGTCTATCGCCTTCACCTCTGGCGCCAGCAGCTGACGCGCCAGCAAGGCGGCCGCGTTACGAACAAATTCATGATTTTTTTCGGTTTTCGGATTGGCATCTACCCATATCAGCCCGGCACCACGGTAGTAGCGGCGGAAACTGGCATCACCGGAAATAAGGGTCAACTGAAGGGTGGCATCGCCTGATATCTGGCGTGCCCACCGCAATAGCAGGGAATCGCGATCGTGCATAAGTCGGGGACCAAGGTGAAAAGCAGCACTTGGCTGTTAGCCCTGGCCGCAATAATGCTTTATCATTGCCGGCTAACATAAAGCAATGACATGCAATGTCAACTCGATGAAACCTGTCGTAAAATGCATGCCTTGGATCAACCGTATCTATCACGGATTGCACGAGTCTTTCACATGACCAAATGGACACTGGGGTACCGCTATCCCATCGCCCTGACTATCAGTCTGGCCCCCGCACTTGCCCCTGTGATGGTGCAGGCGGCTCCGTTCGAAGCGCCGCCAGCCACCGGCATTCTTGATAGTCTCTGCTATGACTATGTTCCCAAGATAGAGAAGCCAGCATCGGATCAGGATGCCAACGCACAGCCGGTCGAGGTTGATGCTGACCGTCTCGAGGCCAAACAGGGCGGCACCGCCGTCTATGAAGGTGACGTCAAGGTTCGTCAGGGTGTTCGCAAGTTTGACTCCGACTATGCCCAGCTCGATCAGAAGAGCCGGGATGTCATCGCCATCGGCAACATCTATTACAACGACGGTCAGGTGACCGTCACCAGCGACAAGACCCTCAAATCCAATCTGGATACCAAGAACTCCGAGCTGGAAGAGGGCAAGTATCAGGTGCATGGCTCACCGGTGCGCGGCTTTGCCAAGCGCGTAGTGATGACCAACAACAACCAGAACATCACCATGGAGGGGGCCCAGTACACCACTTGCCCCCCCGGTCAGGAGGTGTGGACCCTCAAGGCAGGCAACATCGATATCGACCAGAAAGAGGTATTCGGTGAAGCCTGGAACGCCAGTCTCTGGCTCTATGACTACCCGGTGTTCTATTTTCCGTACATCAACTTTCCCATCAAGGATGAACGGAAGACAGGTCTGCTCTATCCGGGTTACAAACAGAGTTCCGGCAATGGCATGGAGATCACCCAGCCCTTCTACTGGAACATTGCCCCCAACTACGATGCCACCATCACCTCTCGTTTCATGGACAGGCGAGGCCTGATGGAACAGGTGGAGTTCCGCTACATGCCGGATCCCGCCCATATCGGCACCCTCTATTTTGAAAATCTGAGGGATGACAAGCAGTTTGACTCGGGCAATCCAAGCTTTACCAACCCTTCAACAGGAACGCCGTACCTCTCTGATGGCCATCGCTATCTGCTGAACGTCCGTCACGGCTCCACCCTGATGGATGGTTCGCTACGCTTTGGTATCGATTACACCAAAGTCCGGGACAAGGATTACAACTACTTCAATGACTTCAGTCCGCAAGTAGGTACCCAGGTCGACAGCCAGTTGCAGCAATCCTTTACTGCTGGTTACTACCAACAAAACTGGAACCTCACCTCGGAGATACGCCGCTACCAGATATTGTTGCCTGGTGCTTTGCTGCCTCACGAGATGCTGCCACGCATCAACTACAACTACTACCAGCAGGGTCAGTGGTTCGATCTGGCCTGGAACAGCGAGCTGACCAAGTTTGGCTATGACAGCGGCAGTGCCACTGCCCAGCAAGCCGGTGAACGCTACACAGCCACCAGATTTCATTTAGCGCCCGCCCTGACAATTCCTCTGGTGGATGCGCCCGGCTATTACCTCACCAGCCAGTACAAGCTGATGTTTACCTCCTACAACCAGGAGGTTCCCAAGGATCTGGTAGCCACCGATCGAACCCGCTTCACCGATGTTGAAAGCAAGCAATTGACCCTGGCGGATGGAACCGTCAATCGCACCCTTCCCTCCTTCCGACTCAAGGGCGGGCTCAACTTCGATCGTTCGATTGACTGGTATGATGGCAAGGGCACCCAGACGCTTGAGCCGGAGTTTCAGTATCTCTATGTACCCTATCGGAATCAGGATGAGATCGGGATCTACGACTCCACCACAACCCGTCAGGATTACTACAGCCTGTTTAGCGATCGCCGCTATGCCGGTCTCGATCGCATTAGTGATGCCAACCGGGTTACCGCTGGCTTGACCAGCCGGGTCTATGACAATGTGGGTGATGAAAGGTTACGCTTGGCGGTGGCTCAGGCCTTCGAAATGACGCCCCCCAAGGTACGCCTCTATCCATCGGATCCCAAGAGCACCAATTCGCGCTCACTGCTCTCGTTCGAAGGTGATGCCCGGATCACCGATGAGTGGTTTGCCCATGTAGGGAGCCAGTACGACACCTCCGAGGGTGATTTTACTGCTGGCAACGGTGCGGTCGAATATCGGGCCGGCAAGCTGACCACCCAGGTCAACTACCGTTATATCCAGGACGGCAACCGGGACTATCGCTACCCGAGCAACCCAAATCTGGCCGAAGACCTCAGCCAGGCTGGCCTAGTGATGATGGCACCGATCGCCGATCAGTGGCAGATGTATGGCGGTTACTACCGTGATATCAAGCAGGATGTGAACATTGACCGCAAAATCGGTGTCAAATACGACTCCTGCTGCTGGAGCATCAACATGAGCCTAGAGTGGCACAACCAGCCGGACAATATCACCCTGAAGCCAACTTCGGAAAAAGTCATTGGTCTGCAGTTTGAAATGAAGGGACTTGGCAGTGTGGGTACCGGTGGCCGCAGTGTCACACTGGATACCGAGCTGTTGCCCTATGTTCGCCCGTTTAATCTGAAAGACCAGCAATGATGCTGGTCCAGCCTTGAGAGATGGATATGAAAAAGACCCTGATTGCCCTGCTGACCGCGGGAATGTTCGGCGCCATGAGCCAGGCCGCTCTGGCTGCACCCGAGCTGATGGACAAGGTGCTGGCCGTGGTCAACAAGGACGTAGTGCTGTCCAGTCAACAGGACGCACTGGTCAACAAGGTAAAACTCTCCGCCCAGGAGAGCGGCCAGTCCCTGCCTGACGATGCCACTCTGCGCAAACAGGCGCTCGACCGTCTAATCCAGGAGAGCCTTCAGTTACAACTGGCGGATCGCCAGGGGCTGAAGATCAGCGATACCCAGCTGGAACAGGCTATTCAGGGCATCGCCGCCGACAACAAGATGACCCTGGATCAACTGCGTGCCCAGCTCGCCCGTGAAGGGATGACCTATGCCCAGTATCGGGAAGAGGTGCGCCGCGAGATCCTGATGAACGAGGTACGCCGCAACCAGGTGCGCCGTCGCATCAACATCTCCGAGCAGGAGGTGAAGCAAGTGGTGGAGATCCTGAAGAAACAGGGTCAACAGCAGAACGAATACCACGTCGGCCATATCCAGATTGCACTGCCGGACAACCCGACCGCCGCCCAGCTGGATGCAGCCAAGAGCAAGATCGAGCGCATTCTGGCCGCCCTCAAGCAAGGTGCCGACTTCCGCAAACTGGCCATTGCCGAGAGTAACGGTCCCAAGGCGCTGGAAGGGGGTGACTGGGGCTGGATGAGCCCGCAAGAGATGCCGACCCTGATGGCCGAAGCGGTACAGGGTGCCAAGAAGGGCGATATCGTCGGCCCGCTGCGCTCCGGCGCCGGTCTGCACATCGTCAAGGTGTTCGACACCAAGGGCCAGCAGCAGGTGATGCAGACCGAGGTGAAGGCCCGTCACATCCTGATCAAGCCTTCCATCATCCTGAGCGAAGAGAAAGCCAAGGGGATGCTGGACGGCATTCTGCACGACATCAAGAGCGGTAAGGCCAGCTTCGCCAGCATGGCGGAGAAGTACTCCGAAGATCCGGGCTCTGCGGTGCAGGGTGGCGAACTGGGCTGGTCTGACCCCAACGTCTATGTGCCGGAGTTCCGCGACATGGTTAACCGCCTGCAACCGGGCCAGATCAGCGCGCCCTTCCGCACCAGCCACGGCTGGCACATCGTCCAAGTGGAAGATCGTCGCAGCCTGGATGCCACTGACAAGGCTCTGGAACAGCGTGCCTATCAGCTGATCTACAACCGCCGCTTCGTGGAAGAGTCCCAGGCGTGGCTGGATGAGCTGCGTGATGAGGCTTACATCCGTGTCGAAGGATCTGCGAGCTGATGAGCTGCCGTCGCCTTGCCGTTACCCCGGGCGAACCGGCCGGGATCGGCCCGGATCTGGTGCTGCAGATTGCCCAGCAGGATTGGCCGCACCAGTTGGTGGTCATTGCCGATCCAGCTTTGCTGCGCGAGCGGGCGGCCCTGCTGGGGCTGTCCATAGAGCTTGAGCCCTACGATGCAGGAGTCCCTGCTCATCCGCAGCGGGCGGGCACCCTGACCGTCTGTCCGGTCCCCCTCGGAGCCCCCGTGGTACCGGGCGAGCTGAACGAAGGCAACGGCGCCTATGTGCTGGCGACCCTGCAACGCGCCTGCGATGGCAACCTCAGCGGCGAATTTGCCGCCGTGGTGACCGGACCGGTGCACAAGGGGATCATCAACCAGGCCGGCGTCTCGTTCAGCGGCCACACCGAGTTCTTTGCCCAGCAGTCTGGCACCGCCGATGTGGTGATGATGCTGGCAACCGAGGGACTGCGGGTTGCACTGGCGACCACCCATATTCCGCTGGCCTATGTAGCGATGGCCATCACCGAGGATCGCCTCGGCAAGGTGATCCGGATCCTCAACGAGGATCTCGCCACCAAGTTTGGCATCGCCAAACCCCGTATTTACGTCTGCGGCCTCAACCCTCATGCCGGGGAAGGTGGCCATCTCGGACGTGAAGAGATTGACGTGATCGAACCTGCTCTGGCCACACTGCGCCAGGAGGGGATCGATCTGGTCGGCCCATTGCCGGCCGACACCCTGTTCCAGGAGAAATACCTCAAGGATGCGGATGCGGTACTCGCCATGTACCACGACCAGGGGCTGCCAGTGCTCAAATACAAGGGCTTCGGCAGTTCGGTCAATATCACCCTGGGGCTTCCCTTCATCCGCACTTCGGTGGATCACGGCACCGCACTGGATCTGGCAGGCAAGGGCCTCGCCGACTCGGGCAGCCTGATCACCGCGATCAACCACGCCATCAAGATGGTAGAGAAAAAAAGATATGAGCAGTAAGGTGCAGAGCAACAAAGTGCACATGGGCCACACCGCCCGTAAGCGTTTCGGTCAGAACTTCTTGCACGATCGCTACGTGATCGATCAGATCGTGGCCGCCATCAATCCGCAGCCGGGTCAGAACCTGGTGGAGATCGGCCCGGGTCTGGCCGCGCTGACCGAGCCGGTCGCCTCCCAGATGGACAAGATGACCGTGGTCGAGCTGGACCGGGATCTGGCGGCACGTCTGCGTGAGCACCCGACCCTCAAGGACAAGCTGACCGTTATCGAAGCGGATGCCATGCGTTTTGACTTCGGCACCCTGATGGGTGAAGGCAAGGGGCCACTGCGTATCTTCGGCAACCTGCCCTACAACATCTCCACCCCGCTTATCTTCCACCTGTGCGAGTTTGCCGACCGGGTTGAAGACATGCACTTTATGCTGCAAAAGGAAGTGGTTCTGCGTCTGGCCGCCGGTCCCGGCAGCAAGGCCTATGGCCGCCTGAGCGTGATGACCCAGTACTACTGCCAGGTAGTGCCAGTGCTGGAAGTGGGCCCTGGCGCCTTCAAGCCGGCGCCGAAAGTGGACTCTGCCGTGGTACGCCTGATCCCGCACAAGAATCCCACCATAGTCGCCAAGGATATCCGTTGCCTGAACCGCGTCTGTACCGAGGGCTTCGGCCAACGTCGCAAGACCATTCGCAACAGCTTCTCCAACTTCATCACCGACGCCCAGCTGACCGAGCTTGGTATCGATGGCAACCTGCGCCCGGAGAATCTCTCCCTCGAGCAGTTTGTCATGATCGCCAACTGGCTGGCAGATCAGCCAAAGGCCTGATCCTGTGGCACTCCCGCACATCGAGATCCGCCCATACCCCGTATATGTGGCGGAATCCAAAGACCCTTACCAGTTTCACTATCTGATCGAGATTGAGAATCTGGGACCCGGCCCGGTGCAACTGCTGCACCGGCGCTGGCTCATCACCGATGCCAATGGCAAGATGCTGGAAGTGGCAGGCCCGGGCGTGGTCGGGGAACAACCCGTCATTGCCGAAGGTGAGACCTACCGCTACCAGAGCGGCGTGCCGCTGGCGACCCCGCTCGGGGTGATGGAAGGGAGCTATACCCTGCAAGATGGCTCTGGCCAGCAGTTCGAGGCGTCCATCGCTCCCTTCACGCTGGCCATCCCCAATATTATCAACTGAGGTTTCATGGCGAACTGTTTTGTCGGTGACATCCAGGGCTGTTACGACGACTTGCGCCGTCTGCTGGATCTTGCCGCGTTCGATCCCGATAAAGACGTGCTCTGGCTCTGCGGCGATCTGGTCGCCCGCGGCCCGGACTCCCTCAATACACTGCGTTTTGTCAAAGGGCTGGGCAATCGCGCCGTCACCGTGCTCGGCAACCACGATCTGCACCTGCTGGCGGTCGCTAATGGCGTTGCACCGCTCAAGAAGAAAGACAAGCTGCAAAGCCTGATGGATGCGCCGGATCGGGATGAACTGCTGGAATGGCTGCGCCACCGCCCGCTGCTGGCAGAGCATCCGGAGCTGCCCATCATGATGGTGCATGCCGGTATCTCTCCTGCATGGGATGCCCGTACCGCCCGCAACTGTGCCCGTGAGGTAGAGAGCCTGCTGCGCGGAGACCAGTACAGCTGGCTGCTACATAACATGTATGGCGATCAGCCCGATGGCTGGAAAGATGAGCTGATCGGGATCGACCGCTACCGCTACATCATCAACACCTTCACCCGAATGCGCTTCTGCTATTTCGACGGTCGTCTCGACTTCAAATGCAAGAAGGGACCCAAGGAGTCAACTCCGGGGCTGCGTCCCTGGTTCGAACAGCGGGAGCATCACGTAGATGACCCCATTCTGGTGTTCGGCCACTGGGCGGCGCTGATGGGCAACACCGGCAAAAGCGATATCAAGGCGCTCGATACCGGCTGCGTCTGGGGCAACAGCCTGACCCTGTGGCGCTACGAGGATGATGCCCTGATCGCCACCCCCTGCCCGGTTCACGCCAGCTAGTGAGTGGGCGGTCGCTGTCATACTGATTGCCACAACCCGCAGTAATAACAAAGCCCGGCAATCTGCCGGGCTTGCAGTTTTGTGTTCTCTGTTTCAGGCGAATGAAGTTACAACTTGCGCCCCAGCCGCTTCTCGATCTGGCGCCGCTCCCACTCGGGGCCAAACAGCTTGAAGGGCTGAAATACCCGAACAGCATGGGAGGCAAGCCCCAGCCCCCAACCCAAGGTTGGCCACCAGGCCCAGATGTACTCCGGATTGCTCAGGTAGTTGATGACAAACAGCCCGCAGATCACCACTACGTAGCTGGCGACATGGTGATAGAAGCCCTTGAGCTCCTCCACATAGCGCATTGCCGCCCGCTCCTCTGCCGATACCTGCACCGCATCCTGACCCATAGTGTCACTTCCTCTCATCTCGCGCTCCTGTTGCTCTGACCCATCCAGTTGAGCCACATCGAGTTCAAAGACGGCGGCCAGGGCCTTGAGAGATTCCAGTCCGGGTTGCTGCCCCTGCTCGATCCGCTGGATAGTGCGGACACTCAAACCAGTCAACGTTGCCAACTGATCCTGAGACCAACCCCGTTGCAATCTCAACTTCCTGACGATCATCTCGAACTCCTTGTGGTCATTGACAGGGCCAGCATAGGGGCCGGAGGGTTGCATGCGACACGACAGCAGCCTGACACCAACCTGACTTTCCTTTTAATTCAGTGCGTTAGTTCAAAGGTAGTGCTGAGTTACAGTCCCCCGACAGTCCCTTTGCGATAACCTGACATCAGGACGACAGACGCACTTTGAGCAAGATAGCGCCTTTGTATTCGGGGAGGCGAGTTATAGATCCTGCATCAACCCGGCGGCAATCTCGAAAGAGCGCAGTCGGGCCTGATGATCAACGATGGGGCCATTGAACATCAGCTCATCGGCTCGGGTTTCCGCCAGCAGCGCCTTGAGACCGTGACGAACCTGCTCAGGATCGCCCACCAGAGAGCGGGCAAGGGTCTGCTCCATCGCCATCAGCTCACGGGGCGTCCACTCGTCGTCAAGCCGGACGACTGGTGCGGGCAGCTTGCCCGCATCACCGCGATGGAGGCGCAAGAACTGCTGCTGCACGGTAGTGAACTGGAAGCGGGCCTCCCGCTCGCTGTCGGCGGCAATCATGTTGATGCAGACCACCGCATGGGGCTTGGGCCAGCGAGCGGAGGGGCGATACTGGCTACGGTAGATCTCCAGCGCCTGCAGCAACATGGCGGGCGCGAAATGGGAGGCAAACCCGAACGGCAAGCCCATCGCCGCTGCAAGTTGCGCGCTGTAGAGGCTGGAGCCCAGCAGCCAGATAGGAAGATGTAACCCTTGACCTGGCACCGCCTGCACCGCGCCGATCTCGTCGCCAAAGTAGCTCATCAGCTCGCGCACATCGGCCGGAAAATCATCCACCTCACTGCTGCGTTGGCGCCTGAGCGCCCGCATGGTGCGCTGATCGGTACCAGGTGCCCGACCAAGGCCCAAATCGATGCGATCCGGATAGAGCGAAGCCAAGGTGCCAAACTGCTCGGCAATCACCAGTGGCGAGTGGTTCGGCAGCATGATGCCACCCGCCCCAATCCGCAAAGTGGTGGTGGCTTCGGCCAGATGGCCGATCAGCACCGAGGTGGCGGCACTGGCAATGCCCGGCATGTTGTGGTGTTCGGCCAGCCAGTAGCGCTGGTAACCCCAGCCCTCGGCATGGCGGGCTAGATCCCGCGAACGGCGAAATGACTCGGCAGGTACGGAACCTTCGGCAACAGGCACCAGATCGAGCACGGAATAGGGGATGGCAGACATGGGTCACTCCATTGATTTACAGACCAGTAACAAGTGGGGCAATGTAGCACGGGATACCTGAATGAATCACTATCTCCTGCCAAGCTCTGCCTGGCAGTGGGCAACCATGGAAAAGCACAGATATCAGGCCATTATTGTCATTTCTGTTATCGTATTGACACACTGCTGACAGATCGTCTCCGCAAGCATCACTGTGACAAGGAAATGTCCATGATCACTGCCAGATCCGGGCGCAAGCCCTTCTACGTTCACATTGCCACCCTGTTTACCCTGCTGTTCAGTGTGCTGGGCATGCTGCTGATTCTGCTGCAGTTCCAGCAGGGCTCTCGCCAGATGCTGGAACATGAGCGCCACAACTTCAAACAGTACCGGGAACAGCTGGCCCTCGCTCTGCAATTGAACGAGCAGCCAGCCCGCATGTCCCTCAGCCTGCTAGCCAGCAGCCGACTGGCCGACATGAGTGATCTGGCAAGCCGACTGGAGTATCTGCCGCAGTTGGCAGAGATCCTGGCCAATCGCGACAGCTATGGTGCCGTCTACATCGGATATGAGAGTGGCGATTTCTTTCTGGTACGAAAACTCACGGAACGGGCCCGGGCCACGTTGCAGGCTGTGCCTGAAGGCAGCCAGTTGCTGGTTCAGAGCCTGAGTAGCGGGCGGGGAGAGTTCCTCTATTTTGACGAGCAGCTGCAACTTTTGGCACGGCGAGCCATGGCGGATTATCGATTCGATCCCCGCAGCCGCGACTGGTACCGGCTGGCTCGCGGTTCATCAAAGATTGTCGCCACCACCCCCTATCTCTTTTTTACCACCAGGGAGCCAGGCATGACGCTGGCTGTCACCAGCCATAGCCAACGCGCCGTGATCGGGCTGGATGCCAGTGTCGAGGGGCTCTCGGCCTTGATTGGCGAGCTGCAGTTGCCGCTCCAAAGCCAGGTAGTGTTGTTCGATCGCTCCGCGACACTGCTGGCGGCCGACCCTGTACATCTGCCAGCCTATGATCAGCTGACCCGGCTGCCAGCGATCACGGCTCTGGGCAGCCCAGTCATGGCCGAGCTGAAAACTAGGCTAGAGAGGACGCCTGTGCTGCTGGATGGTACTCCCCAGGAGCTGACCCTGACCACAGGGGAAGAACAAGAGTGGCTGGTCTATATCTCTCCCCTAGGCAAGGACACCCCTTTTTACGTCGCCCTGCTGGTCTCGGCAGATCTGCTTTATCAGCAGGCACGCAACGAAGCGCTGGTCAATGTGGCATGGGCGCTGGGCAGCCTGCTGTTGTTGCTGCCGGTGATCTGGCTGGTCTCCCGCCGTACCGCTGCCCCGCTGCTGGCCCTGACCCGTGAGGCTGAGCGGATCCAGCGTTTCGACTTTGGCGAGGGTCAGGTTCCTGAATCAGCCATCCGGGAAATAGATGACCTTGCGCGCACCATGTCCGGCATGCGCCAAACCCTCGGCAACTTCATGAACATGGGTAGAGCACTGGCTGCAGAGCACCGCGTCGACTCCCTGCTAAGCCGCATCCTGCATGAAACCATCGCCGCGGTACAGGCAAAAGGGGGATGCCTCTACCTAGCCCAACAGCAAAAGATGCAGCCGGTCCAGGCCCGCTGGCAGCAAACCGAACTGCCCCTAGGGCAGGTTCCCTGGCCACAACCATTGCTATCCGGCCCGGCCACTTCCCAGCGCATCTCCCTCAGCCTGGATGAGGCGGCCTGGAGGCAACACCTGGACAGTTGGGGTTCCTTTCCCGGCCTATGCCAGCTGGTAGCTGAGCCGCTCTGCAACCATCGTCAGGAGCTGATCGGCTACCTCCTGCTGATCCTGCCACACTGCAGCGAACAGGAGCTGGCATCGCGCATCAGCCTGATCGAGGCGCTGGCGGGCACTTCGGCCTCCGCCATCGAGAACCAGCGCCTGCTGGAGGAGCAAAAACAGCTGCTCGAATCCTTTATCGAGCTGATGGCCGGCGCCATCGACGCCAAGAGCCCCTACACCGGCGGCCACTGCCAACGTGTGCCCGAGCTGACCAAGATGCTGACCGATGCAGCCTGCGCCCAGCGACAGGGCCCCTTTGCCGATTTCAGTCTCAACGAGGAGGAGTGGGAAGCCATCCATATCGCCAGCTGGCTACATGACTGTGGCAAGGTGACCACCCCGGAGTTCGTGGTCGACAAGGCTACCAAACTGGAGACCCTCTACGACCGGATCCACGAGATCCGCACCCGTTTTGAAGTACTCAAGCGGGATGTCTATATCGAGTGCCTCGCAGCCCGCCTGTCATCAGAGATCAGAAGTGCCTGCCGGGAAGAAGCAGCCCCGCGCTGGGCCGAACTGGATCAGGAGTTTGTCTTCATCGCCGAGTGCAATCTGGGCGGCGAGTGGATGGCCCCCGAGAAGATTGAACGGCTCGACGCCATCGCCAGCCGCACCTGGCTGCGCACCCTGGACGATCGACTCGGCATCAGCCGGGAGGAGCTCAAGCTGCGTCAGAAAGAACCGTCTCCCGAGTTGCCCTGCCTCGAGCCACTGCTGGCCGACAAGTGCTGGCACCTTGTGCCTCGTCCGGATGGAGATCGGTTCGACGAGCACAATCCCTGGGGCTTCAAGGTCAAGGTACCGCACCATCTCTACAACCGGGGGGAGAGATACAACCTTGCCATCAGCAGGGGAACCCTCACCGAGGAGGAGCGCTACAAGATCAACGAGCACATCATCCAGACCATACGCATGCTGGAGCACCTCCCCTTCCCCCGTCATCTGCGCTGCGTGCCAGAGATTGCCGGCGGTCATCACGAGCGGATGGATGGCAAGGGTTACCCACGCCAGCTGACCGGAGCACAGATGAGCGTACCAGCCCGCATCATGGCTATCGCCGATATTTTCGAGGCGCTGACCGCCAGTGATCGCCCCTACAAATCTGGCAAGACGATCTCCCAGGCTCTTGCCATCATGCAGAACATGGTGCGTGAACAGCATATCGACTCGGATCTGTTCGCCCTGTTTGTCAGCAGCGGCATCTGGCGCGATTACGCTAGGCGCTTCCTCGAGAGCGCCCAACTGGATCAGGTGGACGAAACCGCACTGCTGGCCGCACTGGCCTAGGCTGGGTCATATTTTCTTACATTTGCGGGCTGGCCTGAGCGCCCCGGGCTGGTTATAACGGTGCCCCTATAGCGAAGGGGGAGCAATAGACTCCCCCTCACTCTTTGTCACACCACACTGTTCAGGTTATCTATGTCAAAACATCTCGTTCTGCTGGGCGCGCTGACGCTCTCCGGCTGCTCCCTGTTGTCTCCCCCAGCCCCCACCGTCACCCCGGTGCACCTTGCCGATACCAGCCAGCGCGGCTTCTACATCGAATGCAGCAGCATGAAAGCCTGCTTCCAGCAGGCCAACCAGACCTGCCCACAAGGTTACAAGGAGACCGATCGCCGCCAGCAGACGCTATACAGTACCCAGTATCTGGGAGGCAGCTACGACGAAGACAAGAAGGTCTACAAGGCGGCCAAGCCCTATAGCATCGCCAACACAGTCCACTCCCTGACAATTCAGTGTCCCGTCACTAGAGGCTGAGCCAGCCTAAGGGCGATGCTCTCCCCTTACCGCGGAAAAGAAAACGGTCAACCCAGGTTGACCGTTTTTCACTATGGCGTAGCCCTTAGAACAGCAGATGCGCTACACCGGCAATTACCGGCAAGGTAACCAGGGTGCGCATCAGGAAGATCACAAACAACTCCCACAGTTTGACCGGGATCTTGCTGCCAAGCAGCAGGGCCCCCACTTCCGACATATAGATAAGCTGGGTTACCGACATGGCGGCAATGACGAAGCGGGTCATCTCGCTATCGATGGTCGAGGCCAGCACCGCTGGAATAAACATATCGGCAAAACCGACCATGATGGTCTTGGATGCCGCTTCCGCCTCCGGCAGTTGCAGCAGTTCCAGCAAGGGGACGAAGGGGGCGCCAAGCCAGTTGAAGATGGGGGTGTGTTCGGCCAGCATCAGGGCACAGGTACCGATCGCCATGACCACAGGCAACACGCCAAACAGCATGTCGAGCGCATTTTTTACCCCTTCCCGAGCGACGGCACCGAGATCGGTCATCCGCTCTGCCTTGGTCAATGCACGTTCGAGACCATAACTCATCACACTGTGCTGATGGGGCACCGCCTCCTGCTTGCGACACAGGGGAGCACCATCGATATAGATATCCTTCTTCCAGCAGAGCGGCGGCAGACGTGGCACCACGATAGCTGCAACCACTCCAGCCAGACAGACCGTCAGATAGAAGGGAACGAACATGTGTTCCAGCTTCACCTGAGAGATCACTACCAGACAGAAGGTGATGGAGACGGCGGAGAAGGTGGTGCCAATCACCGCGGCTTCACGCTGGGTATAGAACTTCCCTTCGTACTGCTTGCTGGTTAGCAGGATGCCGACACTGCCATCCCCCAGCCAGGAGGCAAAGCAGTCCACGGCAGAGCGACCCGGCAACCGGAATACCGGACGCATGATGCGAGTCATCATGGTGCCGACAAATTCCAGCAGACCGAAATCGAGTAGCAGTGGCAGCAACAGACCGGCAAAGATAAATACAGAAAAGAGCACCGGCAGCAGATCATTGAGCACCAGGCCGCCGGTTGCGCCTGAATAAAGCACCTCTGGTCCCACCTGGAAGAAGGTCAGCAGCACGAAAATACCGCCCACCACCCGCACGCAGGCCCAGAAAGGAGAGACGTTGAACAGGCTGTTGAGGAATGGTCTACGCACCAGAATAGCCGGTTTGAACAACCAGGTGATGATAGTCATCAGCATGGTGGTAGTGATCACCGCACTGACCATGGCAACCAGATAATCGGCAAAAAACCGCTGCACCAGCTTGGCCAGCACGGCGACGGGGATGGTGACGTTACCGTCATAGACGACCGGCGTCATGAACAGCAAGATCCCGATCAGTGACGGTATTAGAAACATCAACAAGTTACGGCGGGTATTCACCGCAGATGCTTCAAGACTCTTTTCCAACATGATAAGACTGCCCTAATGTTACTTTTCCCCAGCCCGGCCAACCTGCGTATTCATGCATTAACCGGAAAAAACGGGCGCAAGAATACTCCAAAAAAATGCACAAACAAGCCCATTAAGCACAAATCTGCGCATAAAAATTTTTACAGGTAAACCTTCCATCAAAACAATCAGATACAGAGACGCATATCGATTCAACCAACATCGCCAGACGATTGTTTCATTACTGTTAATTTTTATGGGGCAGTATAAACAGTTATCAACGGCAGGCAATAAGTGACATCACAAATATATCTAATATGTCACTACTCGACAGGCATAAAAAAACCGGAGCCTGTTCAGGCTCCGGTTTTCAATGAGATGGACAGATACGGGTATCAGTCACGGACGTAGATCACTTCCACACCATCATCATCTTCGTCATCCCAATCATCATCGTCGAGACTTTCGTCAAAGGCCATTGAGGCAGCAAGCGCTTCCGCTTCGGCTTTAGCCAACTGGTTCTTGTGGTAGTCGTCCCACTTGAACTCAACTTTCTCAATCGCCTCTTTGGCATCCTGTTCTAGTTGACGGGGCATGGTATCCAGCAGATCCAGGATGTCGTAGCAGACCTTCTTGGTCCCTTCCTTGCTGATAGCGGTGATGGCATAGACCGGACCTTCATGGTTCAGAGCAGCCTTGACGCGATCCATCACTTCCTGGGCTTCTTCTTCCAGGATCAGATCCATTTTGTTGAACACCAGCCAGCGCGGCTTGCCAGCCAGTTCCGGGCTGTACTTCTCCAGCTCCTTGACGATGGTCACGGCATTTTCGGCCGGATCGGAGCCATCAACCGGGCAGATATCCACCAGGTGGATCAGCACGCGGCAACGCTCGAGGTGTTTCAAGAAGCGGATACCCAGACCTGCGCCTTCGGCAGCACCTTCGATCAGACCAGGGATATCGGCGATCACGAAGGAGCGGGAGTTTTCACCACGCACCACCCCCAAGTTAGGTACCAGGGTAGTGAAGGGGTAATCAGCCACTTTCGGGCGAGCCGCAGAAACGGCTCGAATAAAGGTAGACTTGCCTGCGTTGGGTAGACCCAGCATGCCGACATCGGCCAGCAGCAGCAGCTCCAGCTTCAGGGTACGCACCTCGCCCGGGGTACCGTTGCTCTTCTGGCGCGGAGCCCGATTGACGGAGCTCTTGAAGCGGGTGTTACCCAGACCATGGAAACCACCCTTGGCAACCAGCAGCTTCTGCTCGTGGTGAGTCAAGTCACCCAGCAACTCGCCGGTATCGTCATCGGTTGCACGGGTACCGACCGGCACACGCAGGATCTTATCCTTACCACGGCGACCGGTACAGTTGGCACTCTGGCCATTCTCGCCACGCTCGGCAGCATGGAAACGCTCAAAACGGTAGTCGATCAGGGTGTTGAGGTTCTCATCGGCAACCAGATAGACGTCACCACCGTCACCACCGTCACCACCATCCGGACCACCGTTGGGAATATATTTTTCACGGCGAAAACTTACACAACCGTTACCACCGTCACCGGCATCGACTCGAATCTGGACTTCATCAACAAACTTCATAGGTAACCGTCACCTTAATTCGAAAAACCGATACGCAATTATAGTGGTACAGACCCCTGCGGGCGATACGCATCTTGCCTCTCCGGGCAATCTCGGTACCCGGGTCATCTGCGTTCCGTTTTTTCGTCATTATTTCGGAAAAACAAAAGCCCCGCCTGTTGGCGGGGCTTCGGATCCTTGCGGTCCGTAATTACTCAGCAACGATGCTAACGTACTTACGATTCAGCGGACCTTTAACTTCGAACTGCACCTTGCCGTTCGCGGTAGCGAACAGGGTGTGGTCCTTGCCCAGACCAACGTTCTCACCAGCGTGGAACTTGGTACCGCGCTGACGAACGATGATGCTGCCAGCCAGAACTGTTTCGCCGCCGAAACGCTTCACGCCCAGGCGTTTAGCTTCAGAATCGCGACCGTTGCGGGATGAACCGCCAGCTTTTTTGTGTGCCATCTATCGGACTCCTCTAATTAAGCGCTGATGCCAGTGATTTTGACTTCAGTGAACCACTGACGGTGGCCCGCTTGCTTACGGTGGTGCTTACGACGACGGAACTTGACGATAGTCACTTTCTCGCCACGGCCGTGAGCCACAACTTCAGCTACAACCTTGCCACCTTCAACGAAAGGAGCACCTACTTTAAAAGTGTCGCCTGCAGCAACCATCAGCACTTCGTTGAAGTCGATGGTAGCGCCAGTCTCAACGTTCAGCTTTTCCAGACGAACGATTTGACCTTCGGCCACACGGTGTTGTTTTCCGCCGCTTTGGAATACCGCGTACATTTGATTAACTCCGTAAAGGCATGTCTTTTGCTCAAGGCTAGACATGCGCAAAAACCTATAACAATGGGCGGGCATTCTACGCAAATCGATCTGCTCAGGCAAGGCCATTTTCGCAAAAAGTTTATTTTGTGCGCATATCTGCCGCCGTGGATAAACGCCTAACTGTAACCCATTGTGAAATCGTGTAGAATCCCTGCCATTACTAAAATCGCAGTTATTGCTGCTGTCACGTTACGAGACTTATGGACCAACAGACTATCCGTGCGCTCTGTGCCGCCGACATGACGGCGGTCAATGAACTGATCCTGGCCCGACTCCAGTCCGACGTTAGTCTGATCAATCAGCTGGGTTTCTACATTGTCAGCGCCGGCGGGAAACGGATGCGCCCCATGCTGACCGTGATGGCTGCGCGTGCGCTGGGCTATGAAGGTGAGGATCACCTGAAACTGGCCGCCATCATCGAATTCATTCACACCTCTACCCTGCTGCACGACGACGTGGTCGACGAATCCGACCTGCGCCGTGGCCGGGAGACCGCCAACGCCATGTTTGGCAATGCTGCCAGCGTGCTGGTCGGTGACTACCTCTATAGCCGCTCCTTCCAGATGATGGCCGAACTCTCCAACCTGCGGGTGATGGAGATCCTCTCGGATGCAACCAACACCATCGCCGAAGGGGAAGTGCTGCAGTTGATGAACTGCAACGATCCGGATACCACCGAAGAGAGCTACATGACGGTCATCTATTGCAAGACCGCCAAGCTGTTCGAGGCCGCCACCCGTCTCGCCGCCGTGCTGACCCATCAGCCCGAGCCCGTCGAGCAGGCCATGACCGACTACGGCAAGTATCTGGGTACCGCCTTTCAGATCATCGATGATGTGATGGATTACTGCTCCCAGAGCGAAGAGATGGGCAAGAACGTCGGCGACGATCTGGCCGAAGGCAAACCGACCCTGCCGCTGCTGCGCGCCATGGAAGTGGGTACGCCGGAAGAGCGCCAGCTGGTACGCGATGCCATCGAGCACCGCAACGGCATGGAGCATCTTGAGCAGATCCTTGGCATTCTCGACCGCACTGGCGCGCTGGAGTACTCCCGCATGCGTGCCAGGGAAGAGGCCGACAAGGCCATTGCCGCCCTCGCCATCCTGCCTGACTCCCCGCACAAACAGGCGCTGGAAACACTGGCCCACATGGCCGTGCAGCGCAGTGCCTGAGTAAACGACATGCATGAAAAAAGAGGCCTTCGGCCTCTTTTTTATTGTCTGCTATCTGCTGGACAGTGCATTTCGCCAAACTCAGCGACTCAGCATCCAGAGGATCATGCAACCCGCAACCACTAGCGAGCCGCCGATACGGCGCAACTGCTCCGGTGGCTGATCGCTCAGCAGCCGTAACATCTGCTGCCATGCCCTGGGCATCAACAGCGGGCCTAGCCCCTCGAACAACAGCAGCAATCCCAACCCCATCAGCATGGATGTCAGCATCTGACCTCCTTCAATGCAACCAGCCTCCTGGGTCGACGGCTGGCATTGGCACCAAAAACAAAAGGGTCTGACAATGCAGACCCTTTGAATGTGACCTCGTGGCGATTACTGCTTGGTGCCGTGAGGAGACTTGAGGTAACGGAAGAACTCGCTGTCCGGCTTCAACACCATCAGGTCGTTGCCACCGGCAAAGCTCTTGCGATAGGCCTCCATGCTACGCACGAAGCTGAAAAACTCGGGGTCTTTCTTGTAGCTGTCGGCATAGATCTTGGCAGCTTCCGCATCCCCTTCACCGCGCAGCTGGCGAGCGTTACTCTCGGCGTCGGCGATCATGACGGTTACCTTGCGGTCGATATCGGCACGCAGGATTTCAGCCTTCTCGCGACCCTGAGAGCGGTGCTCACGGGCCACAGCGGTACGTTCGGCACGCATCCGCTGGTAGATGGAGTTGGAGACTTCCACCGGCAGGTTGATCTGCTTGATCCGCACATCCACCACCTTGATGCCGAGCTCGGAGGAGCGCGCCATCTTCTTCAGGGCATCTTCCATCACGGTACTACGCTCACCGGAGACGATGTCCTTGATGGTGCGGTTACCAATCTCGGAACGCAGACCGTTGTTGATCTTGCGCTTGAGCAGATCCTCGGCCTGCAACTTGTTACCGCCACCAGTTGCCAGGTAGTACTTGGAGAAGTCCTCGATCTTCCACTTCACGTAGGAGTCGATGATCAGGTCTTTCTTCTCGGAGGTGACAAAACGGTCGGCCTGGCTGTCAATGGTCTGGATGCGGGCATCCATCTTGCGAACCTGGTCGATGAGCGGCACCTTGAAATGCAGGCCCGGCTCATAGAGGCGGGGTTCACCGGAGTCAACCCGCTTCACCTTGCCAAACTGCACCACAATCCCCTTCTGACCTTCATCAACGATAAAGACAGAGGAGAAGCAGACCATGGCCGCGACAGCGATTGCACCAATAGCTAGCTTTTTCATCTATCAGTTTCTCCCTGAGCTGAAGCGGTCACCGCTACGCAGCGGCATTGTCGGCGTAGAGTTGGCACCCTCGTTGGAAACGGGGACCTGCTCTGTGACCGGGGCGACAGTGGCACGATCAGGCTGGGCAGCCTTCGGCTTGCCAGACAGCTTGTCGAGCGGCAGGTAGATCATGCTGTTGTTGCCAGCCGGCATGTCGACCACCACCTTGTTGGCCTGCTGATAGAGCTCTTCCATCGTTTCCAGATAGATACGCTCACGGGTCAGCTCGGGGGCAGCCAGATACTGGGGCAGCAGCTCGTTGAAGCGAGCAACTTCACCCTGGGCTTTCAACACGATCTGGGATTTGTAAGCTTCCGCTTCCTGCTCCAGACGCTTCACCTGACCACGGGCCTTCGGCTCCACTTCACGGGCATAGGCTTCTGCTTCACGAATGAAGCGCTGTTCATCTTCCTGAGCGGCGATGGCGTCATCAAAGGCATCTTTTACCTCTTCCGGCGGACGCGCCGGCAGGAAGTTGACGTCGACGATCTGCAGGCCCATCTGGTAAGGCTCGATGATGCCATCGATCACCTGCCAGGTTTCCTGACGCACCTTCTCACGACCGGTAGTCAGCACGTCATCCATCCGGGTATGACCCACTACATAGCGCAGGGCGCTATCGGTGGCCTGACCCAGACTCTCGTCGGCATTGGTCACGCTGAACAGATACTGCTCGGGATTGACCACACGGTACTGCACGTCCATCTCGACTCGTACCACGTTCTCATCCTGAGTCAACATGAAGCCGGAGGCAGGCAGGGAGCGCACGGACTCGACGTCCACCGGGATCACCTGATCGATAAAGGTCGGCTTCCAGCGCAGGCCCGGCTCGACAATATGGGAAAACTTGCCAAACCGCAGCACGGCACCACGCTCCGCTTCGCGAATGGTGTAGAAGCCGCTGACGACCCACACCACCACAGCGACAACCAGCGCGATGGAGATACCAAAGCGACCTACATCGCCGCCAGATTTGCCGCCACCAAACAAGCCACCGAAACGGCGACTCACTTTGCGCAGCATTTCATCCAGATCAGGGGGTCCCTGATTCTTGCCGTTATTCCCCCAAGGGTCACGGTCTTTGCCGTTGTTACCAGGCTCATTCCAAGCCATCAGCGTCTCCATTAATACATGCGGATGGATATCATCTCTATCGGGCCATCATACGTTGAGAAGCCCCTAAGGGTTCATCTTCATCGACGAATCAATGCCTGATAAAGCGTTGTAAACTCTCACCTTCCTGTTTCACGAGGCGGTTCCAGTCGGCCACTTGCAAGCGGACTTCCAGCACGAAATCACCCTCCTCGCTAAAACCTTCCTGCTCAATCCCTTTCAGCTGATAGAGCGCACTGCGCAATCTCGCGGCAGAAGGAGGCAACTGCAGGGTGTGATGCACCATGGAGCCAGCCAGCAATTCGGTCAGCGCCGTAAACAGATGCTCACAACCTTCACCAGTCTGGGCCGACAACCAGACGCGCAACGGGCGCCCCTCGTCATCTCGCTCCAGACCTGCCGGACGATCCGCCAGCTTGTCAATCTTGTTGCAGATCATCAGCTGGGGCCTGTCATCGGCTTCAATCTCGGCCAATACCTGCTGCACGGAGTCGATATTCTCCTGCATCTGCTCATCGGCACAGTCCACCACATGCAACAGCAGATCCGCTTCACGGGTCTCCTGCAGGGTCGCCTTGAAGGCCGCGACCAGATCATGGGGCAAGTGTCGAATAAATCCAACTGTATCCGCCAAAATCACATCACCCACATCCCGGATCACCAGTTTACGCAGGGTAGGATCCAGAGTTGCGAACAATTGGTCGGCAGCATACACGCTGGCAGCTGTAAGTTGGTTGAACAAAGTGGACTTTCCGGCGTTGGTATAACCAACCAGTGACACCGTCGGCACTTCGTTGCGGTTGCGGGCGCGGCGTCCCTGCTCCCGCTGCTTGGCCACCTTGTCGAGCCGACGCAAAATCGCCTTGATGCGTTCCCGCAGCAGACGTCGGTCAGTTTCAAGCTGGGTTTCACCCGGACCACGCAGACCAATCCCGCCCTTTTGACGCTCAAGGTGGGTCCAGCCTCGCACCAGACGAGTGGAAAGATGGCGCAACTGGGCCAGTTCGACCTGCAGTTTACCTTCATGGGTTCGGGCGCGCTGGGCAAAGATATCGAGGATCAGGCCGGTTCGGTCCACCACTCGGCACTGGAACAGACGCTCCAGATTGCGCTCCTGGGCAGGGGTCAGGGCATGGTTGAAGATAACGACGTCGGCATCCAGCATCTGGACTTGAGACGCAATCTCTTCAGCCTTGCCGCTGCCGACAAAAAATTTGGCGCTGGGCGCACTACGACTGGTGGTGATCACCCCCAGCGCATTGACTCCGGCCGAGCTCACCAACATTTTGAGCTCTTCCAGATCCTCCCGCTCACCCTCATCACTGAAGTTGACATGCACCAGAACGGCCTGTTCGCCAGCTTCATAACGGTCAAACAAGCGCTTGCTCCTTAACAGGAATCATGATGAATCTGAGTTGGCGAGTCGACTCGCCCAGGGATATCACGCCTCGGCATCACCCTGATCATCAGCCGCGCCACCCGGAGTGGGCTGGTGATGATTAACGGCACGGGCCGGTACGACAGTCGAGATGGCGTGCTTGTAAACCATCTGACTCACGGTGTTTTTCAGCAGGATAACAAACTGGTCAAAAGACTCGATCTGACCTTGCAGTTTGATGCCGTTCACCAAATAGATAGAAACAGGAATCCGCTCACGGCGCAGCGCATTCAAAAACGGGTCTTGGAGAGATTGCCCCTTAGCCATTTTTCTTTTCCTTATAGTTTGTTGTTTTTAAACACCGAATATCAATATAACAACCTGATTATACAGGGAGTGTCAAGCCGCACCAGCGCGAGCAAGCACGCGGTCGAGATTGCCAGACTCACCAGATTCCAACCAGGTCACGTCGGGCCAGCCGCGTAACCAGGTCATCTGTCGTTTTGCCAATTGGCGTGTGGCAACAATGCCACGATAACGCATCTCATCATACCCCACTTCACCGCACAGGTAGTCCCACATTTGGCGATAACCCACACAGCGAATGGAGGGGAGATCCGGGGTCAGATCGCCGCGTGCCATCAGCGCACGGACCTCCTGTTCAAAGCCACCTTGCAGCATCTTGTCAAAGCGCTGTTCGATACGCTGATGCAGCAAGGCACGATCGCTCGGGGCGATGGCAAACTGCAGCACCCGATAGGGCAAGCCCTCCCCCTGCACCTGCGTCAGCTCGGTAAGGGTCTTGCCGCTGATGCGGTAGACCTCCAGCGCCCGAGAGAGTCGCTGCGGATCATTGGGGTGGATCCGCGCCCCGGCCACCGGGTCGATGCGTACCAGCTCATCGTGCAGCGCCTGCCAACTGAGGCGGGCAGCCTCTTCCTCAATCCCGGCTCGAATGGCGGGATCGGCGGAGGGCAGCGGAGACAATCCCTCCAGCAACGCCTTGAAATAGAGCATGGTACCGCCCACCAGCAGCGGAATGCGGCCGCGATCGGCGATCTCTTTCATCTCCCGCAGGGCATCCTTGCAAAAATCGGCCGCAGAATAGCTCACTGCGGGATCAAGAATGTCGATCAGCCGGTGCGGGGCCCGTGCCAGTTCATCGGCGGTCGGCTTGGCCGTACCTATATCCATGCCGCGATAGATCAGCGCCGAATCGACGCTGATGATGTCGCAGGGCAGCGCCTGGCACAGTTCAATGGCGAGATCCGTCTTGCCGGAGGCCGTCGGCCCCATCAGAAAAATTGCGGTCGGCAAGTCACTCGCCATGTTCAAACTCCTCCAGCACGGTCGCCAGCGAAAGGGGGCGCACCATGCGAATGTCTGCCAGTTGGTCACTGAAATCGGTCACAAGTTCCGTCAGCAGACGACTGGCAGTTGAAAAATCGTATATCTTCTCGCGGCTTATCCCCTGCTCCACCAGCCATTGGCATAATACTTCAGCCTGCTGACCAGCATCACTGTCAGATCCGCCCTCGATAATTTGCAGCAATTCGGGTAACAGACGCACCAGATCGGTCTGGCGCAGCAGAGCCGGCACCCGAGTCAGGATCATGGTGTCGCGCCCCCCGCTTTTCAACTCCAGCCCCATCCGTTTCAGCAAACGTTCCTGCTCGGTCACCAGCGCGATCAAATTCTTCGGCAATTTGAAGGAGACCGGCAGCAACAGCGGCTGGGCAGCCAGTCCCTGGCCCCAGGTCTCCAGCAGCCAGTGGCGCAGCAGTACCCGCTCGGCGCGTACCAGCGAGAGCAGCGCCAGCTGATTATCACGCTCGATCAACAGGTAGGCCTGCTCCACCAGTGTCAGGGCACGACATCCCCCCTGTTTGGGTGACGGCACTGGATCAGTGGGCTGCGCAGGAGCAGCCTCAGCTGCGATAGGAAGCGTAGTGAGCAGAGCGCCCATGCCGCGCATCGCCTCCCGGCTTGGGGGCTCGGGCGGTTGATAGTTGCTGGCTCGGCCTGCACCACCACCGTTCCCTTCCCGCACCTGTGCAGGTGCCCGGTAGCTGTGCTCGGCACCGTACCACTCGGTACGCGGAGCCTGACCGGGATATTCGATCTGCGGGCTGACCGGCAGCTCGACCAGGGTTTCGGCCAGCGGAGTGTCCTGATGAGCGGCGCTGACCCCTTCGCGACGCAGCGCAGTAAACAGCGCCTGAAAAATAAAGTCGTGGATCAACCGCGCCTGATGAAACCGTACCTCATGCTTGGCCGGGTGGACGTTGACATCCACCTGACGGGGATCCAGCTCGATATAGAGCACATAGGCTGCAAAACGGTCAGCGGGCAGCAGCTCGTCATAGGCCTGACGAATGGCATGATTGATGAGCTTGTCACGCATCATCCGACCGTTGACGTAGGTGTATTGCAGGTCGTTCTGCGGTCTTGCCCCCTCCGGGGTTGCCAGCCAGCCCCACAGACGCACGTCGCTATGCTCGCTCTCCACCGCCAGCACATGGTGCATGAAGGGGGTTCCGCAGACGGCGGCAAGGCGGCGCTCCTGCTCCGGCACGGTATTGGCGGCTTTGTACTGGCGCACCACCTTGCCGTTGTGGCGCAGGATCAGGGTGGCATCGAAGCGGGAGAGCGCGATGCGGCGCACCAGCTCGTCAATATGGGCAAACTCGGTCTTTTCGCTGCGCATGAATTTGCGCCGCGCGGGTGTATTAAAGAAGAGATCCACCACCTCCACCGTGGTGCCCACCGGATGGGCCGCAGGCTTGATGGTGACGCTCATCTCGCGCCCTTCCGCCTGGGCTTGCCAGGCTTCGGACTGCTCGGCGGTGCGGGAGGTGAAGGTGAGACGGGAGACAGAGCTGATGGAGGCGAGCGCCTCGCCACGAAAACCGAGGCTGTTGATCCCTTCCAGATCATCCAGCGTGGCCACCTTGGAGGTTGCATGACGCGACAGCGCAAGTACCAGCTCATCTTTGGCGACACCGCAGCCGTTGTCACGGATGCGGATCAGCTTGGCGCCCCCCTTGTCGATGTCGATCTCGACCCGGTCGGCCCCCGCATCCAGGCTGTTCTCCACCAGCTCTTTCACCACAGAAGAGGGCCGCTCCACCACCTCTCCGGCTGCAATCTGGTTGGCCAGAATGGGTGGCAAAATACGGATCGGCATCATTTACTCCTGAATTTCAATCTTGCGGATAGAGAGCCGTTCCACCACCTCTCCACCAACCGGAATCTGGTTGGCCAAGATAGGGGGCAATATACGGATCGGCATCACTTGCTCCTGAATTTCAATCTTGCTGATGGTGTTCGCTAACAGCGGGAGCGGCATCGCCCGCTCGCGCGCCTCAGTTTTGCGGAATGTAGAGCACTTGCCCGACCTGAATATTCCGTGACTTGAGTTTGTTAATCTCCACCAGCCGAGCCTGACTCACCCCATGCTTCTCGGCAAGGCGGGAGAGGCTCTCGCCCCGCTTGACCACATGGCGGAGCATCTGCGACTTGTCGTCACTGCGAACGGGGGCAGCTGCGCGGCTCTGCCCCTGCTGGGGGATATAAATGGTCTGACCAATCTGGATATCCCTGCTGCGCAACTGGTTGATCTCGACCAGGGTGGACTGACTCACCCCATGCTTCTCGGCAAGGCGAGAGAGGCTCTCGCCCCGTTTGACCACATGGCGGAGCATCCGCGATTTGTCATAGTCCCCCACACTGCTGACCGGCGCACCAGAATCTTGCACAGCCTCCGAGTAGGGTTTGATCACACCGGCACCTGAACCGGTCGCAGTAGCGCCGTCACGCACTGTAGCCGGCATCTTGTTGGTCACCACCGGCTGCGACTGCACCGGCTTGGGCTGGCTCACCGGCTGCGAAGCTACCTGTGCAGAGCGAGTGGTCGCAGCAGGCCTGCTCGCCTGTCCCTTGCCGGTCAGCATGGCCCCCTTGGTCGGGTGGGCGCGGTAATAGTTGCGGATCCCCTCGAAAATGGCGCGGGCCAGCTGATCCTGATAGCTTGAGGTGGCCAGCAGCTTCTCTTCCGCATGGTTAGAAATAAAGCCGGTTTCGACCAGCACCGAGGGAATATCCGGCGCCTTCAGCACAGCCAGACTGGCATGCTCCGGCGCCTTCTTGTGCAGTCGGGCAACCTTGCCCAACGAGCGCAGGATCTGACGGCTGACGTCGTAGCCTTCGGCACGGGACTTGTCCATTGAGAGGTCGAGGAAGGTCTGCGCCAGATAGGGGTTGGGATCGGATTCCGCCAATACCTTGCCAACCCCGCCCAGCAGCTCACCCTGCTTCTCCTGCTTCTCCAGCCAGCTGCCCATCTCGCGGTTGGCACGGTTGGTCGAGAGGACCCAGACAGAGGCGCCACGCGGAGTAGAGTTATGGAAGCTGTCCGCATGGACCGACACCAGCAGATCCGCCTTGGCCTTGCGGGCAATCTCGGAACGCTTGTTGAGGTCGACGAAATAGTCGCCACGACGGGTCAGCACGGCGCGCATCCCCGGCTCGCGGTCGATCAGCGCGGCCAGCTTCTGGGAGACCGCCAGCGTCACTCGCTTCTCATAGGTACGACGTGGACCGATGGAGCCCGGGTCTTCCCCACCGTGGCCCGGGTCGATGGCAATCACCACCCCCTTGCCCTTGCCACCGACGGGCGTGGATTGCACTGCTGCCGCCGAGCGCTTCTCTTCATAAGGAAGGTCGATGACCAGACGGTGACCATAGGGCCCGGCTGGTGCCAGCGGAAAGACCACCGGCGTGATGGCGGAGCTGAGATCCAGTACCAGCCGCAGGCCACCCTTCTCCAGCGGAGTGCTCTCACGTATCTTGCGCACCAGCTCGCTGTTGTTCTCGACCCGGGCCAGATTGGCAGCGTTGCTCGCCCCTTTCAGATCGATCACCAATCTATCGGGGCCAGCCAGGGTGAAGTAGTTGTAGTTGGGGGCACTGCTCATATCGAGCACCACCCGGGTATTATCCGGTGATGGCCAGATTCGCACACTCTTGAGCTGATTTGCCCAGGAGGGGAGCGCCATCAAGGAGAGAGCAATAACAAGGATCAAGCGCACGTAGATGACAACCGTTCCAGAATGGCTTCGCCAATAGCAGTGCGAGCCTCTATCAGAACCTCGCGCTGCTCGCCTACATAGGTGAGGGTAATTTCCAGGTCTGGGGCCGGTAACCAGCCCTCGCCCTTCTCGGACCACTCCACCAGACAGAGTGTATTGGCGGCAAAATAGTCCCGAATGCCCATGAATTCCAGCTCTTCCGGATCAGCCAGGCGATAGAGATCGAAATGGTAGACCTGCCAGCCATCGAGTTCGTAGGGCTCGACCAGAGTGTAAGTCGGGCTTTTTACCTTGCCCTGATGGCCAAGGCCCTGCACCCAGCCGCGGGTAAGGGTGGTTTTACCGGCGCCAAGCGTGCCATGCAAAAACACTGTAGTCGCCTGCTGGCAGGCCTGTGCCAGACGGCCACCCAGTGCCACGGTTGCTGCCTCGTCCGGCAGTGTCATCATCAACTGTTTTGCCATGTTCTTCTTTTTAACTTGTAATGGTGTCGGGATTAACCAGTTTGCGGATCAGCGGCAGCAAGTCTGACGCCAGCATGCCCCGCTCGCCGTCAGCTGCGGCCTGATCTGCAGCCTCGCCGTGGATCACGGCGCCCAGCCAGCTTGCCATGGTGGCAGACCAGCCCTGGGCCAAAAGGGCGGCGATTATACCAGATAACAGATCGCCCATGCCGCCACTTGCCATGCCGGGATTGCCTTCACAACAGAGAGCGACCCGCTCGCCGTCATAAATAAGTGTTCCCGCTCCTTTTAACAACACCACACCGCCATAACGCCGCTGCAGCGCCTGCACGGCGGCAAACCGGTCGGTTTCAATGTCGGCAATGGAGCATCCCAGCAGTCGCGCAGCTTCGCCGGGATGGGGCGTGAGCACCCAATTATCCTGATGGCGGGGAGATTGCGCCAGCCAATTCAATCCATCGGCGTCCAAAACCAATGGCAACCGATCGGTGAGATAACGGGCAATTTGCCCCCTTCCCCAATCATCCTGACCGAGCCCGGGGCCAATGACCCGCACCGACGCCCATCCCTCGTCATCAGCGGTGATAAGACTCATTAGTTCGGGTTGATAAAGACTGACCGGCGGATGCTCCGGATGCTGACACACCCGCACCAGCCCAGCCCCCGCCCACAGGCAGGCGCGGGCCGCCAACACGATGGCCCCCTGCATGCCGCGATTGCCCCCCACCAGCAGTACCTTGCCATAAGAACCCTTGTGGGAAGCGCGCGGACGCGGGGTCAGCTGCGCGCTGAGCAGTGGATAATCGATACGCCAGGCGGCGGGCAGCATAGCTTCATCAGGCGTCACGCCTAGGGGATCACAGTCGAGCTGGCCGACACAATCCACCCCGTCGCCGGTGAGCATTCCCTGCTTGATACCGATAAAGGTGAGGGTGCGAGTGGCCTGCACCACGGCCCCCATGGCACGGCCGGTATCGCCGTTGAGGCCGGAGGGGAGATCCACCGCCAGCACGGGCACAGCCAAGCCATTGATTGTTGCGACGATCTTTGTCAGTAGTGGCGAGAGGGACGTGTTGACGCCGGTGCCAAGCAGGGCATCGACCACCAGATCCGGGGTGGTGTGCTGGTCCTTATCAAACTGCTCGGCCAGCCAGACCCGGCCACCGGCCGCCAGCCACTCATCGGCGGCCCGTCTGGCATCCCCCTTCAGCTGGTCGGGTGCCCTGGCGGCAATCACCACCACCTCGATGCCAATCTGGCGGGCAAGGCGGGCCAGCACATAGCCATCACCGCCGTTATTACCGGGGCCGACGAAAATCCACCAGCAGCGACTGTCGGGCCAATGCAGGGTGGCATAAGTACGCAGCGCGGCACCGGCTCGCTCCATCAGGGCATAGAGAGGTTGCCCCTCACGCGCGGCCCAGTTGCGCTCCAGTGCGCGGATCTGTTCAGTCTGCCACAACCCCTGTGGTAAACTGCTCCCCTCTTTTGTGCCCAACGCGCCCCTGATGATCTCTACCATGACGGCTCCCGCCTCTTATCAATCGACCCACGCCAGCAAACACCGGCCAGGCCAAGCCGCATGAGCGCACCTGACTTCCACCAGCTGGCCCACGATATCAAGCTCTGGGCACGGGAGCTAGGTTTTGACCAGGCGGGCATCACCGACACCGATCTGCGTATCGAAGAGCCGAGATTGCAGGCCTGGCTGGATGCGGGCTATCACGGCAGCATGGATTACATGGCGCGCCACGGCATGATGCGCGCGCGCCCCCACGAGCTGCTGCCGGGCACGGTGCGGGTGTTGTCGGTGCGGATGAACTACCTGCCGTTCGAGGCGGGTTTTGCCGCCACCCTGCGCGATCCGGCCCTCGGCTATATCAGCCGCTATGCCCTCGGCCGCGACTATCACAAGGTGCTGCGCAACCGGCTCAAACAGCTGGGTGATCGCATCGAAGCGCGCTGCGCCGAGCTGTTTCAAGGCACCGAAGATACCTTGGGTGAGTGGCGCCCCTTCGTCGACTCTGCCCCCATCCTCGAGCGGCCGCTGGCAGCCAAGGCTGGCCTCGGCTGGGTTGGCAAACACTCACTGCTGCTCAACGAATCGGCCGGCTCCTTCTTCTTTCTCGGTGAGCTGTTGCTCAACCTGCCGCTGCCGCTCGACCAGCCAGTGGAGAAGGAGCAGTGCGGCAAGTGCGTCGCCTGCATCAACATCTGCCCGACCGGCGCCATTGTCGCCCCCTATGTGGTGGATGGCCGCCGCTGCATCTCCTATCTCACCATCGAGAATGACGGCCCTATTCCGGAAGAGTTCAGGCCCCTGATGGGCAACCGCATCTACGGCTGCGACGACTGCCAGCTTATCTGCCCCTGGAATCGCTACGCAGATGCCAGCCCGGAACCCGACTTCAGCCCGCGCCCCAGCCTGCACCGACCGCCCCTGCTGGCGCTGTGGTGCTGGAGCGAGGCCGAGTTCCTCAAACATACCGAGGGGAGCCCGATCCGCCGCATCGGCTATCAACGCTGGCGCCGCAATCTGGCGGTAGCCCTTGGCAACGGCCCGGCGACCCCCGAGGTGATCGCCGCCCTGCAACTGGGACTGACCACCGCCGAGCCTATGGTGGCCGAACATATCGAATGGGCGCTGGCCACCCTGGCGCTGCGTCAGGATGAGGAGAACAAGAAAACCCGTTTGCTGATCCGCTGCATCGAAAAAGGTTTGCCGGATCACGCATAAGTGATCTGCCCCTTGCCGGATTGCAGCACTTTTTTCATGCTCTGCCGACCCGTCGTGATCAACACTGCGATCAAAACAACATAGTCGGCACACTAAAAGGACATTACAGATGCAAATGTTGGGAGTGGATATTGGAGGCTCGGGGATCAAGGGTTGCCTGGTCGACACCGAAACAGGCGAACTGATCGGCGAGCGTCATCGCATTGCCACACCGCAACCGGCCACACCGGCCGCCATCGCCCATACCCTCAAGGCACTGGTCGAACACTTCGACTGGATAGGGCCGGTGGGCTGCGGTTTTCCAGCCACCATCCACAACGGGGTTGCCAAGAGTGCCGCCAACATCGACAAGAGCTGGATTGAGACCGATGCCGAACATCTGTTTGCCGATGTCACCGGCAAACCCTGCTATGTGCTGAACGATGCCGATGCAGCGGGTCTGGCCGAGATGCGCTTTGGCGCAGGTAAAGATCGCAAGGGGGTCATCATCCTCATCACGGTCGGCACCGGTATCGGCACCGCCATCTTCGTCAACGGCCATCTGCTGCCCAACACCGAGCTGGGTCACCTGATGCTGGAAGGAATGGTCGCCGAGCACTACTGCTCCGATGCGGTGCGCAAACGGGAAGATCTCTCCTGGAACCGCTGGGGCAAGCGCTTCAACAAGTATCTGGCCCGCCTCGAGTTTCTCTTCTCCCCCGACCTCTTCATTCTGGGGGGAGGCAGCGCCGCCAAGCTGGATAAATTTGTCGATCGCATCGAGACCCGGGCACCGCTGATTCCGGCGGCCAGCCTCAATCAGGCAGGTATTATCGGAGCCGCTCTCTACGCAGCCGAACGGCATCAGAGCTGATTGCCCAGCAACACAGTCCCTTATAACCCTCCTATAAAAGAAGGGCCCGGCATGGCTGCCGAGCCCTTCTTTTTATCTGCGTACCAATCCTTCCGGTTTCCTACATATCATCAAGCCGATGCACCCCATGCACCAGACGGTGCAGGCGCGTCTGTTCCAACGCAGCCAGATTGTCGAGCATGGTTGCAGTAGCAGGCGTCGGACACTCCCGAGCCAGATGACCCAACTCACCGACCAGCTGCTCCTCCCAGCGACAAACCAGCGCAAGGATCTCCCCGGTTTGAGCCGAGGCTGGCAGCTCGCAACCGGTAATGGCAGGCAGCATATCCTCGCTAAAACCCTGCTCCAGCCAGGTTTCCCTGACCGCCTCTCCCAGCTGAACGGCATATTCGTGCAGATGGGCACTGGCCGCATCCTCACGCCCTTGCAGATAGACCAGCAACATCCGGCTGCGCTCGCTATCCACCTGGTTGCTCAAACGCCGGTAACAAAGGCCGAGCTGGTGATGCACCTGTTCAAGATAGTGCAGCAACTCTTTGAGCTGTTGGAATCTCATCGCACTGCCCTCCATGCTTGTCGACATCATCAGTATAAAAAACCGGCGCCACTGACCCAATCCCTATCCGTGCCCTCCTTGCGCTGCATCAAGGTTGACGCCGACAAAGTGGCTACCAGGTGATCCGGTCACGAATAGGGAACGATTTGTGCAGCAATTTGTGTAACGATGGAGGAGCATTAAACTCGACAGCAGATGTGAACAGAAACGGGCTGGCACACTAATAAAACCAGAATTTCCCCGGCATAAACCATCTTTAATTCGGCCATGTGCGGTAGGGACGAAACAGGATCTGGAAGAGCAACAATACCATCCTGATCGTTATCCGCCTGACAGAAATACTTATTACTTTTTTAGACGTCTAGACGTAAAAACATTCATTGACACAGCCATCCGGACATCTTAGCATCATCCTCCATGATGACAGAGCTACCCAGTGGAACCTCTGCCCAATTTCCCCGCCTGTAGCGCCCTGTGCTTTAAGGCTGTTAGCACGGAAGAATCCATGATTAAGTTGATCGGTCTCAACAAAGTCTACGGTACAGGCAGTGACGCCGTGCACGCCCTGCGTGATGTGAGTCTGCATGTACCCCAAGGCAAAATTTTCGGGGTGATCGGTGCCTCAGGTGCCGGCAAGAGTACCCTCATTCGTTGTGTCAACCTGCTGGAGCGCCCGACAGAGGGTCAAGTCATCGTTGATGGCCAGGATCTGGTCGCCCTGAGCGAACGGGATCTGACCCAGGCTCGCCGCCAGATCGGGATGATTTTCCAACACTTCAACCTGCTGGCCTCCCGCACCGTCTCCGCCAACATCGCCTTTCCGCTGGAGCTGGCGGGCTGGAGCAAAGAGAAGATCCAGCAACGGGTTGCCGAGCTGCTGGCACTGGTCGGGCTGGAAGCCCGTGCCCAGGCCTATCCGTCCGAGCTTTCTGGCGGTCAGAAACAGCGCGTCGCGATTGCCCGCGCACTGGCACCGGCCCCCAAGGTACTGCTTTGTGACGAGGCCACCTCTGCTCTCGACCCGCAGACCACCCGCTCGATCCTGACCCTGCTCAAGGAGATCAACGTCAAGCTGGGGCTCACCATCCTGCTCATCACCCACGAGATGGATGTGGTGAAAGGGATCTGTGACGAAGTGGCCATCATCAGCGACGGCCGTCTGATCGAACAGGGCGAAGTGGCCTGGTTCTTCAGCAACGCCAAGACCCAGCTGGCCCGTGACTTTATCCACTCCACCATCCATCTGGAGGTACCGCAGGAGTATCAGGATCGGATGAGTGCGGAGCGGGTGCCGGGCAGCTACCCACTGGTGAAGCTCGGCTTTACCGGCAGCACGGTCGATACGCCGTTGATTTCCGAGGCGAGCCGCCGCTTCAATATCGACATCAGCATTCTGAGCGCAGACATCGAATACGCCGGTGGCGTCAAATTTGGTTTCCTGCTGGCCGAGCTGTTCGGGGATGAAGCCCAGTGTGAGGCGACCCAGCAGTTCCTTATCGACAACCACATTCAGCTGGAGGTAATGGGTTATGTCCGAAGCCATGATTAATCTGCTCATCACGGCCCTGGGCGACACCCTGATCATGGTGTTTGCCTCCGCTCTGTTCGGCTGCCTGCTGGGTCTGCCGCTCGGCGTGGCACTGCATGTGACCAAGGCTGGCCAGATCCTGGCCAACCCCTTGCTCAACCGTACTCTGGGTATGGTGGTCAACGTGGGTCGCTCGGTGCCCTTTATCATCCTGCTGGTCGCCATCATTCCGCTGACCCGGCTGATTGTCGGCACCAGTATCGGCACCATCGCTGCCATCGTGCCGCTGACAGTTGGTTGCATCCCTTTCATTGCCCGTCTGGTGGAAGGGGCCCTGATGGAAGTGCCGGACGGCCTGCTGGAAGCGGCCAAGGCGATGGGCGCCAAGCCGTTGCAAATCATCACCAAGGTGCTGCTGCCCGAGGCCCTGCCCGGCATCCTCAACAGTGTCACCATTACCCTTGTCACTCTGGTGAACTACTCGGCCATGGCCGGGGCCATCGGTGGCGGTGGTCTGGGGGATGTGGGTATTCGTTATGGTTATCAGCGCTTTGACCCGACCGTCATGCTGGTGACCGTGGTTATCCTGGTAGTACTGGTTCAACTTATCCAGAGCGCGGGTGAGCGCCTGGTCAACAAATGTGATCATCGTTAATCGTCGATTTCTGACAGGAGGTTTTATGAAATTTGGCATCAAATCCGTTGCGGCTGCCCTGCTGGCTGGTCTGGTTCTGGCCGGTTGCGGTCAAAAAGAAGAGAGCAAGGTTCTGAAAGTGGGCGCTATTGCTGGCCCCGAGACCGAACTGGTTGAAGTGGCTGCCAAAGTAGCCAAAGAGAAATACGGTCTGACAGTCGAGGTGGTCAACTTCTCCGACTACGTCACCCCGAACGTGGCGCTGAACGATGGCAGCATCGACGTCAACGCCTTCCAGCACAAACCCTATCTGGATGCGCAAGTACGTGATCGCGGCTTCAAGCTGGTGCCGGTTGGCAACACCTTCGTCTACCCGATCGCCGGTTACTCCAAGAAGATCAAGGCGCTGAGCGAGCTGCAAGATGGCGCCCAGATCGCGGTACCGAACGATCCGACCAACCTGGGCCGCTCCCTGATCCTGCTGGCCAAACAGGGTCTGATCACCCTGAAGGATGGCGCCGGTCTGGAAGCCACCGTGCTGGATATCGCCAGCAACCCGCGCAACTTCAAGATTGTCGAGCTGGAAGCAGCCCAGCTGCCGCGCTCACTGGAAGACGTGGACTTGGCCATCATCAACAACACCTTCGCCGGCCAGATTGGCCTGACCCCGACCGAAAACGGCCTGTTTGTTGAAGACAAAGAGTCCCCCTACGTCAACCTGATCGTCGCCCGCGACAACAACAAGGATGACGAGAAGGTCAAACAGTTCGTACAGTCTTTCCAGACCGATGACGTCTACAAGAAAGGGTTGGAGCTGTTCAAAGGCGGCCTGGTCAAAGGTTGGTAATTGCTCACTCGACAAAAAAGGCCACGCAATGCGTGGCCTTTTTTATTGGCGCCGCTATCATATCGGCGAGCACGGCAACACGAACATACTCATAACATGAAAAAATGGTATCTGGCCTACTGCAAGCCAAAAGAAGAGGCCCGCGCCCGCGCCCACCTCGATGCCCAGGGTATCGAATCCTACTACCCCATGGTGGAGATCGAAAAGCTGCGCCGGGGCAAGCGAGTTCCGGTACGGGAGCCCATGTTCCCCAACTATCTGTTTATCTTTGTCGATCTGGAAGAGGTGACACCAGTCACTCTGAAATCGACCCGCGGCATCAGCCGGATCATCCACTTTGGCAGTGAATGGACCCCCATCAGCAGCAAGCTGGTCTATCAGCTGATGAGCCGTGATGACAGCGACGAGGCAAGAGCCAGCTACGCCAATCTGCCCTGCTCGGGTGACAAGGTGCTGATTGAAGAGGGGCCATTGGCTGGCTTCGAAGCCATCTATATGGAACCGGATGGGGAGAAACGGGCGATTTTGCTAGTTAGCCTGCTCAATCGCGAAACCACCAGCAGCTTCGACAACCAGGCATTCAGACGCCTGGATTAAACTCACGGGCCAGATTGCACGATAAATGGCAATGGCGGGATGATCCCGCCATCTCACGCATCAAGATCGAAGCGGGCGATGACCGCTGTCAGCTTGCCGGTATCGCCAGCCAGTCTGGCCACGATCTCTTCCCCCTGCTGACTCCGCTGACAGGATTGCCGACTGAGCGCGGCAATGTCATCGACAGTCCCGGCCACCTCGGCGGCCACCCGCGACTGCTGCTCGGTTGCAACCGAAATGGCCTCCAGCTGTCCCGACAGCGACTGTACCAGCTGGTTCATGGCACTCAGGGTATCGGTCACCAATCCGACTGCATCCCGCCCTTGCTCTACCAACCGGGTTCCGCTGCTGACGGTACTCACGGTCTGGCGAGTCTGCTGGGAGATGGCCGCAATAGTCTGGCTGATCTCGGCGGTTGATTGATGGGTGCGGGTCGCCAGCTGGCGAACCTCGTCGGCCACCACCGCAAAACCGCGTCCCTGCTCACCTGCCCGCGCCGCCTCGATCGCCGCATTGAGGGCCAGCAAGTTGGTCTGCTCCGCTATCGTGGCGATCACCTCGGTGATCTGCCCAACTTGTTCGCTCTGATGTGCCAGCAGCCCCATGGCCTCGTTGGCCTGCCCAATCATGGCCGCAATCTGCTGCATGGCGTCGGTCATCCGCGCCAGCGCGGCCTCTCCCTGACGAGTCTGGTGTTGCACCTGCTGGGCGCCACCTGCCGCGGCGGCGATATGGCCGGCCACATCCCGGGCGCTGACCGACATCTGATCGATAGCCGCCGCCACCGCATCGACCCGCTGATCCTGCACCGTCAAATCCACTACGATGGCTCTCGTGGTGCAGCCCACCTCATCACAGGCTTCTTCTACCTGCCCCACGGCCCCCTGCAGTTCCCCCACCAACTGGCGAAGCTGGGCTGACATCCGGTTGATGGAGCCGGTCAATCCACCCAGCTCATCCTGCCCCGTGATGGGCAGGGGATCGGCCGCCAGTCGGCCATCCGCAACCTGTCCTGCCCTGGTCACCAAGCTGGCAATGTCACGGGTCAGACGACGACTGAAGAGCCAGGCGACTACCATACCAAGCACAATGGCGCTGCCGGTAGCCAACAGCAGTGTCTGGTTGATGGCACTCCCGGCACGAGCCATTTGCGCCGAAATCTGATCCACCTCGGCACGGGTTTTCCCCACCTGCTGGACCAGCTGCTCGCTGAGGTTGGACTGCATCGGTTCGATGTCGGTGGCCATCAGGTAATTGGCCTGATCCCAATCCGGTGCCTGGCGCTTCTCGATCACCTGCTCAACCAGCTCGGAGAAGGGACTCGCCATCTCTTCAAACAGCTGCCAGAGGCCGCGCTGGGTCTCGGTAAAGAGCGCGGCTTGCTGTTTCACCTCAGCCACCCGCTGCTGATGGAACTGGTAGTAATCCTGATATTTGCTGCGGTATTCGGGATCGCCTGAGATAAGAAAATCCCGCAGGGCAGAGAGTGCGTTGGCGAGGCTGTTATAGGCATCCCCCACCTGTTTGAGCAGCATGCGGCGATCCCCTGTGAGCTGCTCCTGCGGGGTTGCGACCTCCTCATTGGCAAAGGATTGCAGCTGATCGAGCGCCGCCTCCGCCAGTGGCCCAGCCTCCTGCAGCATCAGAGTGTGAGCAGGCAGATTCTCTTCACTCTGGGCGATGGTCCACACTTTCTCCTGATGGCTTTTGAAGGTCTCGAGAGACTTGGCGAGCGCCTGACTGAACGTCTGATGGGCAATCGCCTGCCAGGCCGAGTCCCACTCCTGCTTGAGGCGAGAAGCCTGAACCGGATCCTTGCCGAGGATAAGATAGCCACGCAGGGCTGAAACAGTGGCAACCAGCGCCTTCTGACTCGCCTCATCCCGCTGCAGGGCGGGCAGCGCCTGCTCCAGCAGGGTGTGTTGGGCCTGATTGATCTGGGTCAGCCGGTAATAGACCAGCGTGGAGGAGAGCAGGATCAGCAGGTTGATAAAACCGAAGCTGAGCAGCAACTTGTTTGAAATTTTCATGAACATCCTTGTTCAAACGGCGGATCCAGCCAACAGAATCAGATAGATATCAGTGTAGGCAATCTATCCTGCCAAGTTCGATTCCATGTTTGCAACTCACTGCGTGGCATAGGTCTGGCAGAGAAGAACCCCTGACAAACATCGCAGCCCAACTTTGCCAGCAACCGCCAGGTCTGCTCATCCTCTACCCCTTCAGCCACCGACTTGAGGCCCAACTTGCGCGCCAGCTCGATACTGGACTCGATAATGGCCAGACGGGATGGGTCTTCAAAACAGCGGTCGACAAAGGAGCGATCCAGCTTCAGTTCGGTAAAGGGCAGCAGCGCCAGTTGCTGCATGGAGGAGTAGCCGGTACCGAAGTCATCAATGGCGAGGCCAAAGCCGTGCATCCGCAGCCGGGTCAGCACCTCCAGCGACTTGCCCAGATCCTGTACAAAGGCGCTCTCGGTCACCTCCAGGGTGATAAGCTCGGGGTTGATGCTCCAGCGTTGACACTGATTGATCAGGGAATTGCACAGATCGCCCTCGATCAGCGAGGTAGTGGAGAGGTTCATCGACAGATTGAGCGAGAGTCCGGTCTCTTCCCACAAGTGACCATCACTAAGGGATTTGCCGATGATCACTTCAGTCAACTGATCGATCAGTCCGTTGCGCTCCGCCAGTGGAATAAAACGCCCCGGAGAGATCAGGCCGTACTCCGGGTGCTGCCAGCGGGCCAGCGCCTCCATCCCGACCCACTCGCCGGAGGCAAAGCTCACCTTGGGCTGATACCAGGGCAGCAACTGATCCTGCTCGAGTGCACGGCACAACTCATCCAGGCCGATCCTGTGCCCCTCCTCCTCCCTAGCAGGCTCCTCCCGGGGTGACCAAGCATCGATCAGCAGCTTGAGCTGCTGCTGGGTAGAGGGTTTCTCTATGCGGCCGAGCACCTGCAAGCCATAGGCGGCACTCATCCGCAACACGGCCTCCACCACATCGTCTTCAAGGGCGCTGGAGAGGATAATCCCCCCGCGAAAACCGCCCAGTGACAGGCGGCGCAGCAGTGCCATGCCATCCATGCCCGGCATCCGCAGGTCGCAAAACAGGATATCGACGGCGTGTTGCTGGCTCAGTACCAGCGCCTCGGCACCATCGGCCGCCTCCAGCAGATTCTGGTAACCCAGGCTGCGGACCTGGTGCAGCAGCGCCTTGCGCTGAAATCCATGGTCTTCCACGACCATAATGACCAACTCATGTTGTGCTTTTTTCATCGAGCCATAATCCAATGTCGTGGGCGATCGCCGTCATCAATAGCTGCACCTTGCTGGTCAGCTCATCCAGTTCCTCAAGCTGCTTCAATCTGGCAGCCGACTCCAGCCTGGCAGCCTGTGTGGCCAGCTCCTGCAGCCCGACCATGCGGGCTGCCCCCTTGATCCGGTGGGCAGTTTCTACCAGTACGCTGAAATCATGGCAAGCCAGCGCAGCCATCATATGAGCCCCATCCTGACGATTGGAGTCGAGATATTCCGCCGCCATTGCCCGCGCCGTCGGCTCATCGCCAAACAGGGTCAACCAGCGTTCAGCCTGAACGGCCAGCACATCATCGACCGCCATCACCGCTGTATCGCCCGCCGGTACCGACTCAGCGAGCCAGTGTGCCAGCAGCTGGCGCAGGGTATCCAGCGGGTAGGGCTTGAACAGCATGTCACTCATTCCCGCTTCCACCATACGGGCATGAGCCTCTTCCGAGGTATCCGCCGTCACCCCGATAATGGGCGCCGTCACCCCCGCAGCCCGCAGCGCCTTGGTCAGGGCATAGCCATCCATCACCGGCATGTGGCAATCGGTCAGCAACAGGGAGAATGGCTGCCCCTGCCAGGCCCGCAACGCCTTTTCGCCATCTTCCACTACCTGGGATTCAATTCCGAGGATAGCCAGTTGTCGTGCCAGCAGGGCGCGATTGACCGGATGATCATCAGCCACCAGCACCCGTCCTCCCAGCTTGTCGGCCAGCGCAGGCAAAACCGGGGCGACCCGTTCCTGCAGCAGTTCGAGACAACTCTCCAGCAGCAGGTCCGGGTAGAGAGGAGAGAGCCCCAATCGCCACCAAAACTGACCGCCGATCCGGCCGCGAAGAGCCTCGTTCGGTGACGCTATGATCCCTCTCAATGAGACATGCTGCAACCATCCCTGCCACTCACCGCCGAGGGCCTGCTCCAACCACAGCTGATCAGCCAGCAGCAACCCTTCCAGTGAGCGGTTGAGCTGGCTGGCATCCAGATGCCTTAGCTTGGCGCCCAACCGCCGCATGGCCGCCTCGAGATTGGCATCGGCGCTGAAAAACCACCATTCGGTGCCAGCCAGCGGGGGCGCATCCCATTGAGGGTTGGTCAGCGGCACGGTAAAGCGGAAACGGGATCCCTCTCCCGCCTTGCTGGTCAGGGTGAGTTCGCCCCCCATTTTGCGCACCAGCTGATCACAGATTGCCAGCCCCAGCCCGGTACCACCAAAGCGGCGATTGATGTCGGACTCCACCTGCTCAAACGGAGTGAACAACAATGCCTGTTTCTCCTCGGCAATCCCGATACCGGTATCGCGGATACTGATAGCAAGCTGATCGCGCAGGTAGCTGACCCGGATGGAGACCTCCCCCTGTTCGGTGAACTTTACCGCATTGTTGAGCAGATTGGAGATCACCTGACCGACCCGTACCCCGTCGATATCGGCCCAATCAGGTACATGCTGGCCCCACTCCAGCGTCACGTTGAGCCCCTTGCTATGGGCCAGGGTAGCGTGGCCACGGATCGCATCGCAGATCACCGTCTGCAACCGGCTGACCTGACAATGCAGTTGCAACTGACCCGCTTCGATCTTGGAGAAATCGAGTATGTCGTTGACCAGATAGAGCAGGTTGTTGGTCGAGGTGACCACATTACGCACCATGTAACGTTGATCGTCGTTGAGCTCGCTCATTTGCAACAACTCGAGCATGCCGTGCATGCCGGAGATGGGGGTGCGTAACTCGTGGCTCATGGTGGCCAGAAAGCGGCTGCGCGCCTGCATCGCCTGCTCGGCATAAGCACGTGCCTCGCGCAGCTCATGCTCCTGCTGCTTGAGGGCCGTGATGTCCTGAATCACCCCGTTGAGGATCAGCGCCTGCTGCTCCTGACGGACAAAATTGCCGCGTACCTGCAGATAGCGATCCCCGTCAGGGCGCTCCACCTTGACCTCCAGATCGAGGGGGGCCAGGGTCTCGGCATGGTTGGCCACCTTGCTGACAAACTCCTGCAGGGCCTGTTCGGTAAAGCCAAATACCGCACCACCCGATTCAGCGTTAAATAAATCCTGATGAGATACCCCCAGGATTTCACTGGCCCCCTGAGAAGCGTAAAGAAAACGCCCCTTCCCCGGTCCCTGCCACAGATACTGGTAGACTACGCCGGGCATGCTGTCGGTGATCTGGGTCAGGCGAGTTTCAGCCTGACGAGCACGCTCCTCGGCTTCCTTGATACGGCTGACATCGGTCAGCACTGTCAGCACACCCCGCATGTTGCCATCGGGGTCCCGGTAAGGGCGCTTGGCATAGATCACATGAAAAGGGGTGCCATCGGCACGCAAGCTATTGCCGGCCCCCTCCAGCTCCTGGCCGCTTTGCCATATCCTGCGCTCCTCTTCCAGCACGCTCGCACGCAGGGGCTCGGGGATGCTTTGCAGGTCGTCAAGCGCCTCGCCATTGACATCAACGAGAAAGGCATCGCGATAAGCCCGGTTGCAGAGGGTTATACGCTGCTCGCTGTCGCGCAATGCCACCATGGTCGGCAATGAGTTGAGCAGGGTCTGTACAAACAGCAACTGTTCGTTGAGTTTGCTCTCTGCGATTTTCCGCTGCGCAATCTGGCGACGCAGGCTGCGGGCCCAGAACATCACCAGCAGACCGCAGGTCAACAAGGCCACTCCGCCCAGCGCCAGCCACTTGTAGAACTGGCTGTAATCGGATTCGACATTTACCGAAACATTGAGCCAGCGCCGCTCCAGCAGTTGCCACTCCTCATCCGTGATGGTCAGCAACAGCTTGTCCATGATCCGCAGCAGCTCGGGCTGCCTGATATCAACGGCCATGCTGATGGGCACGGAAAACTCGGGGGAGCTCAGCACCACCTGATACTTTTCGTTGAAGCCCTTCATGGCCTGCTGCCCCAGATTGGTCATGGTCAACAGCACATACTCGGCTTTCCCCGTATCAAGCAGGGTAAGCAGCTCGGTATCCTTGCCCACTTCAATGACGTTGCCACCATGGGCGCTGATAAGAGAAGCCTCATAAGAACCGGTCACGCCACCGATCAAACGCCCTTTCAGCTCCGCCAGCGACTTCAACGGGCGTGCGCCGCGCCGGGATACCACATAGCTGTCGAATTTAAGGTAGGAGGAGCTGAAGGAGGCAAATGCCTCGCGATCCCTGAGCGGTGTCATCAGGGGGATCAGATCCACCTTGTGCTGTTTCAGCAGAGCCAGAGACTCTTGCCAGGTGCTGGTCGGCTCAAGTTCAAAGCGGATCCCCGAGCGCAGACTCAACAACTTCATCAAATCTGCCGCATAGCCGTGCAACACCCCTTCGTCATCAATCTCGCTGATACCGGCAAACGACGGCGCAACGGCAAACCTGACCACCTTGCTCTTCTTCTTTAACCAGGCTACCTCGTCTGGTTCCAGCAACAAACCCGCCTTGAAACGGCTGTCTTCCTGATTCAGCCGCAACCGGGCATCAGCCACCGGGATCCGCTGGTAGGCCTGCCAGATGCGATCCGTCAGCGCCGGATCATGGGTACTGGTTGCAATGGTCAATGCACTACCGGGGATCCAGTCCGGGATCACAATCCCCATCGACTCAGGCAACCGCTCCATCTCCATGGCAATGATCGGCCCCAGAGCCAGATAAGCATCGGCCGCCCCCAGTTTGACCATATAGGTCGCCTCGTCACGGCTCTCCAGCTCGGTCACATGAGGCATCCCCAGTCGCGCTAGCTCATTGCAACTGCCAAAACCGCGAATACAGACCCAGCGAAGCTTGCGCGCCTGTTCCAGGGTCAAACGTTGATCCGGATGGCGCATCAAGATGGCGCGGGCGTAGGAGCCCAGATAGCCAATATGATTCATCCCCTCCAGCTCGAGCGCATCGAGCTCGACCCCGATCAAGGCATCAACTTGGCGTCTGTTCAGCGCACCACGGGCATCCACATAGGAGTTGTAGGAGACATAGCGCAGGGAGACCCCCATTTCTGCCGCAATACGCGAGGCCAGCTCCTTGAGCGGACCGGCATAGCGCTGATTGGGCAGTTCATAGAGGAACGGAGGATAACCACCACGGGGCACCCCGACCACCAACTCTTCATCAGCCGCACTCTGGTGGTCCGCCACTGCCTTTTCCAACTGGGGAACAGCAACAGCAGGCAGGCCGGAAAACAGCAGCAACAGGGGGAGAAAAAGCTGACGAAAGAGTGACATGAAGTCTTGTCCTGATGAGTAAAACAGATCGGCCACCATCTCTAATTTTGCCGATCCTGACGGCACAAGGCGAGAAAACATACGCATCTGTCACAAATGGGGCAGAGAGGATAGTGCCGGGACAAAGAAAAGTGAATAAAAAATCAACCTGCAAACACAAAAATGGCAGGCATTCCGCCTGCCACGTCACCACGGGGAGAGCGTTTACCCTCCCCTGTGGATCAGGTTATTCGATTCCCGAGGCGGAAGCCGGTTTGATACTCCCGCTCGCGAACGAGGGAGATCTGACCCTGATATCCTTCCAGCCCGATATCCCTGAGCAGAGCGGGTGACAGATTAACCTGTACGAGACGACGCTCGACCCGGGCAATCCGTCTCTGGACCAGGGATTCAACACTGCGCAGTAAAACCAGTTCGATAGACATGACATTCTCCAGTAGAACATGCGGTTCTCCCGGAGAAAGTGGATATCACCCTGCGGGACGAACCGCGGGTGATAAAAAGACAGGGGTTACCTGTTTACGCCACGCGGTAAAAGAGCACGAGATTTCACGCCGCACGCAGTGCCGCGAGAGAATGCAATATTGAGCATCAGATGTTGCATTTTCGTCTCCTTACCGGATAAAAGTTGAACAGGCTGCAGAAGTCTAAAAAATATCCGAATTTAAAACAAGCCTCTTGCGACTCCTTTTTAAACGTTTTTACGGCATTTTATGCTGCCCGAAAAGGAGCTTGGGGTATCAGATCCCCGAGAGCAGCCGGTACTCCTCCAGCACATAGGTATCTGTCATGCCACTGACATAATCGAGCAGCAGCCGCACCCGGTAATACCACTCCTGCTCATGCAGGCAGGCAAAGCGTGGATCAGGGGTGGCGATCGCCAATCGATAGGCCTTGAGATGGCGGGCCGAAAGGCGGTGATAGAGGCGGCGCGCAAAGAACAGCGCCTGACTCCCCTCCCCGGCCAGCAGGCGAGCAAACTGTGGTGCTGGCAGCGCCAACAGACAGGAATAACTGGTCAGCACCCCGCGCAGCGCCGCATACCCTTCCAGTTCGAGCGCCTCTACTTCGGGTCGCATAAAGACCTGCTCGCGGGCCACCTGTTTGAGGATGTCGAGCACCCGCGCCGCCGGCGCCTGGCCGTGCAGCAGCGCTTGCGGATAGGATCCCTGCAAAATTGCCTGATGTTCGCTGACATAGCTCTGCGCCGCCAGCGCCACCAGATCCCGGGTCAGCTGCTGGCGAAAATGGGGGAAAAAGCCTCGACCACTGGCAAGCGCGTCACCCAGCAAGGTACCCATGTAGTCACTCTGGTCAGCTGCTCGCAGCGCCGCCAGCAATTCACCCTGAGTCAGGATCCGCCTATCCACCGCATCTTCCAGATCGGCGATGCAGTAGGAGATGTCGTCTGCCGCCTCCATGATGTAGACCAGCGGATGGCGACAGCCGGGGGCCAGCCCCAGACTCTGGCCGAGGGCGCGGTAGAGCGGCTGCTCGCTAAAGAAGATACCTCGTTTGCTGCTCCAGCCATGATGCTGGCCATAGCTCACCCCGGGCTGGGGCTGCTGCGGGTATTTGCAGAGTGCCGCCAGTTGTCCGAGCGTCAGGTTGAGCTCGTGCAGGCTGTGCACCAGCCGAAGACTCTGGGCGTTGCCATCAAACAGCTGCAGATCCTGACGTAATTCAGCCCACTGGGCCGAGGGGGGCTGCGCCAGCGCCTGCTGATAGAGGGGATCGAGCATCTCGCCGAGCCACTGGCTCATCACCTGCTCGCCAAAATGACCAAACGGCGGGTTGCCCACGTCATGAAGCAGGCAGGACATCTCCACCAGATTGATAAAAGCGCCTTCACAGACCATACCTGCAGGCAAGGCAGCCAGAATGCGGCGACTGATCTGGCGGCCAGTCTCCTGTACCTCCAGCGAGTGGGTGAGGCGACTGCGCACCGAGGCCTTCACATCGAGTGGAAAGACCTGGGTCTTCTGCTGCAACCGGCGCACCGGTGCGGCCTGCACGATACGGGCGCGATCCTGCTCGGTCGCCTCCAGCAGCTCCTCATCCCCCCAGGAGTGGATGCGCGCGGGGGTAATCAAACGGCTATACATCTTGCAGCTCCTTGCCAGCAACTTCCCTCAGACTCAAGACAACCACCAGTCTCAAGACAACAACCAGCGCCGCAGACGGGCGATATCGCCGGGATATTCGCGGCGCAGCGTCTCAATCCAGTCTTCCACGTTTTCCCACCAGGCGGGATGATCCGGGCTCTGGATCAGCTGGGCCGTCTGCTGCAGTCGGCGCAGGCCGATGGAGCCTGCCGCCCCTTTTATCTTGTGGGCCTCCTCCACCACCCCCGCCTGATCCTTGGCAATCATGTTGGAGTCGAGCACCGCCATGTAGTCCGGCATCATCTTCTCGAACAGATCGACGCTGGAGAGCAGCACCGGCTTGCCCACTGTATCGGCATAATCAGTGAGGAAGGGGATATCCAGCAGGGCATCCTGATTGCCCGCATCCGCCTGCTCATCCGCCTCATCCTCGGCGAGATCGGCAAACAGGTGACCAATCACCTCCCGCACCGCTTTGGAGCCAAGTGGCTTGTTGATCACATCCTGCATGCCGTGATCCCGGTAGTACTGGCGATCACCGGTGGAGTTGGCGGTGAGCGCCACCATGGGCGGCAGGCTGTCGCCATAACGCGCCAGCAGCTTTTCAGCCACATCGAAACCGGTCATGTCCGGCAGCTGGATGTCGAGCAAAATGAGGTCAAAATCATCCGGATTGGCCATCGCCAGCGCCTGCGCACCATCACGTGCCACCTGCACCTGATGACCCAGCTTGTTGAGCAGGGCACACGCCACCGTCACGTTGAGCTCCACATCCTCCACCAGCAGGATATCGAGGGATGGCATCTCCTCCTCTTGCTCCGGCAACACAGGTTCGGCGCAAGCGACCTCCAGCTCGGCGGTGAAGCAGGAACCTTCGCCCGGATCGCTGTCCACATAGAGCTGCCCGCCCATCGCCTGCACCAGCTGACGGGAGACCGCAAGACCAATGCCGGTGCCGGTGGCGTGCTTCTTGCCCTGCACCTGATAGTACATGGCGAAGATTTTCTCCTGCTGGGCACGCGGGATACCAACACCGGTATCCTCCACCTCGAAGTGCAGGGCCAGCTTGCCGGGCTCGTCGGCTGGGTGAGAGAGGCAGCGCACGGTGACGCCGCCCTCATCGGTAAACTTGACCGCATTACCCACCAGATTCCACAGCACCTGACGCAGCCGGGTGCCGTCGGCCATCACAAATTGTGGCATCTCGCCATCACGATCGAAGTGCAAATAGAGCCCCTTCTGCTCAGCCTGGATGCGCGATAGGGTCTCAAGCTCATCGAGGAAGGCGGGCAGGTCGATACGGGTCGGTGCTATCTCGAGACGGCGTCGGTCGAGCTTGTCCAAGTCGATGATGTCATTGAATATATTGCCCAGGGTCACCGCACTCAGGTGAATGGTCTTGAGCTGTTGGCGCTGGGTCGGGTCGAGGGGGGTATCCATCAGCATCCGGCTCAACCCCACGATGCCGTTGAGCGGGGTCCGCAGCTCGTGGCTGATGGTGGAGATAAAGGTGGTCTTGTCGCGACTCGCCTTCTCCAGTTTGTCCTGATACTGCTTGCGCTCGGTGATGTCGCGACCAAAGCCGAGCAGACCGAGCCGCTTGCCGAAGCGATCGAAGAAGGGCACCTTGCGCAGCTCGAAGTAGGCCTTGCGGCCATCGGGATACTCCAGCCACTGCTCGTAGGTGAGCGGTTCGTTGCTGGCAAAGACCTGCTTGTCGGTCTCCACCACCTTGTTGGCAATCTCCTGCTTATAAACATCGAACGGGGTCAGACCGATCAGCTCGCTCTCCGCCTTACCAGTCAGCTCCTCCATGGCGCGGTTACAGCCAGAGAATTGCTCATCCTCGTTGCGGTAGTAGACCAGATCCGGGGAACAGTCGATAAAAGAGCGCAGCAGAGCGGTACGCTCCCCCAGATGGAGCTGAGCTTTCTCCCGCTGGAACACCTCGTTTTCGAGATCTTCAATGGCCTGCAAACGCAGGCTCTCGGCCCGGTTGGTCTCGGCAATCTGGGCATTGAGGCGACTGATGTTCTCCTGCAACTGGCTGTTAAGCTCCAGATCCCGCTCACGCATATCTTGCAGCTTGCGCACCATCCGGCTCAGTCGCTGACGGGAATCCTCCAGCTGATCCACCACGATGGAGAGAAAATAGACCGCCCAGGGGGTCACCAACAGGCCAAAGAAGACCGAACGCACGAAGTCGATCACATCGATATTGCCGCGCAGAAACAGGGTTACCCCCATCTGGATGGCGACCGCCAGCACTATGATGCCGGCCGCCAGAAACATGCTGAATCGCACCAGTCCCAGCTTGGTCATCAGGTCGACGTAATATTGCGCCCAGGATTTAATCTGCTTCATCTTGTTATTTTCTCCCCGATATTCGCGAACAGAATACCAGCACAGAGAATTGAACTCTTCTTATCTCGCACAATTAATTAACGATTCGCCGTGTAAAATGAGTGAGTTAGGATATTTGATGAAATTCTGTCAGTTGCCATTAAGGGTGGCCCCCTATAATCATCCACCCGTCAATTTAAACACGTTTAATTCAGGAGTTATCTGATGCGCAACACCACCCTGCTTGGTCTGGGCCTGCTGGCTGCAAATAGTGCATATGCGGATTTGGGAACCATTCCCAACGAATCGGGCTGGTCTGGTTTCCTGCTTGGCGGAGTCAATGTCATCAATTACGAATCCAACTTTTACAGCGGTGATGACGAAAACCGTCGACTGGGCGGACTGGGCAGTGCCGAGAGCAGTTCCGCCGTCGCCCCGCTGCTCAACGCTGATATCCGTTATACCTTTGCCGATACCCGCACCCAGGTATTCCTCGGTAACCTGATCCAGGATGCCATCCGTTTCGACTTCACCCAGCAGCTCGGTATCCGCCAGGAGATGAGCGACAAGGGTATCGTGGCTGGCTCCGTGGTCTTCAATGCCATGCCAACCGAACAGTGGAGCGATCCTTTCGCCGTAGGCGTCGATCGCCAATCCACCGATATCAAGTCAAAAGGAGTTCGCTTCGCCTGGGACAACATCTGGGGTAGCAACTTCAATGGCAGCCTGACCACCCGCAACATTGAAGTCGATGAGGAACGCAGTGGCAGCCAGTATGGCGCCGACACGGCGGCCAAGCTGGATCGCAACGGCAAGATCCACGCCCTGGATTTCTCCTACAAATGGCAGCTGGCACCCGGCCAGGTGCTGGAACCGGCTTTCATTCACCGTCAGGCCGATCTGGACGGCAGCGCCCAGAGCTACAAGAGCAACGGCCTCCAGTTGACCTACGGCAAGCGGGCATCCCAATGGTCCTTCGTCAGCAACCTCTATCTGGGTCAGACCAAATATGATGAGGCCAACCCGATCTTTGACCAAAATGCCGACTCCGACGAGTTTGCCCTGACCGGCACCTTCTTCTGGCACCGCCTGTTCGGTATCGCGCCGCTCTCGGCAACCTTTACCGCTGGCTATGCCAAATCCGATTCAGATATCGACTTCTACGACTCCGAATCCATGGTGTTCAATACCGGTCTGCTCTACAACTTCTAACCCGCCACCCACTGGAAAAGAACAAGGCCACCTGAGTGGCCTTGTTGCTATCTGCTTGTCGCCCGTCAGATCCCGAGGGAGTCGAGCAGATCATCGTGATCATTACTGGCAGGTGCAGCGGCTGCCGGTGCCGGTTTGGTCGCCTCCTGTTTGGCCTGAGCGATCAGGGCATCAGGATCCAGCTCCTCATGCTCCATCCCCTCATTGTGGATGCGGATGAACTCGGTCTTGTCCATCGCCAGCTCCAGATAGAAGATGTTGTTGCGGGCGGTGAAGAAGGTCACGCGTCGGGACTCCGGACTGTCGAGATTGGTATCGACGCTCAGCATCACCTGCTTGTTGAGGGCCAGCATCTTGGGCTGGTTCTGGGTGATGTGAGTCTGCAGATCACGGCCCACCTTGACGGTAAAGCTGCCAACGATCTGGTTCATCAGCTCGCCCATCACGTTGCTCACCTCGTCAGAAGTATGGGAGATGGCAAGATCCTCCTTGGAGAGCCCCATGCTCAGCATGTAGCTCTCATAAAGCTCCATGGCGGAAGCGGCAGAGAAATTGATCACCACCAACCCCGAGAAGCCGCCATCGAACAGCACGAAGCAGCCAATATCCGGCTTGAGGCAGGTTTTGCTTATGCGCTGCACCATACCGGAAAAACGCACCTGACTCTGGGTGGCCGCACTCAATACATCCGTTACCGAATGACACAGACTCAGTAATACATCCTCTGTGGTCAATACGGCATCATCGTCGGCTCTTGTCACTATCATGGGACCTTCCTGCACATCGAAAATGGGATGATCTATACCATAACTCTAACAGATGGCGCGGCCCACAGACTGAAATAGCGACACAGCTCTCAGTTGACGCCGTTGTCAGTAGCCGCAGGGGTGAAACCACTCAGCTTGGCGAGCCGATCACGCCATCTGTCGGCCTGCTGCACCAGGAGGTCTAATTCATAAGGTACGGCTGGATGAGCCCCCCAGATGGGACCGGGCCAAGCGGGGTCTGTGGCGAAACGGGCAACATGGTGAATATGCAACTGCGGTACCAGATTACCCAGCGCCCCTATGTTGATCTTGTCCGGGCTGAGGGAGTGTTCCATCAGGGCTGCGATGGCACAAGACTCCTGCATCAGCTGCTGCTGCTGCTCCGGTGCCAGGTGATGGATCTCGCGCAAATTGGCCACACGCGGCACCAGAATGAGCCAGGGGTACTGACTATCTTTGGCCAGCAGAACTCGACAAAGCGGCAGATCGCCGAGCCAGCAGGTATCCGCCTGCAGGCGTGAATGCAGTTCAAACATGAACACCTCGTTGAGTAAGATGAAGAGGGCATCCAAAAGGGAGGGCCCACGTTACTGCAACGGGCGAAAAACTTAAAGCTGTGGCACGGCCCAACCGATAAAGCGCTTGCGCAAAGCCGGATCGGCCCGGAGGAACAACTGCTGCAACTGCCCTTCCAGCTCGCTGGCAGCCACACCGGGTTGCGCCCCGCTGGCGGGCATAGCCACTGGCGGCGCAGCAACAGCGACTGCCGTCAGCGCCGCCTTGCCACCGCTGCGGTTGTATTCAGCCAGTTTGCCATTCCAATCCACCCCAAGCAGCATACCACTGGTCACCAGCGCATCCTGCTGGATAGCCAGCGCGCGACCATTCTCCTGCAACGCCACCACAGGAGCCTTTGCATACGCCTGCATCCCCCGCTCATCGGCCGGTACGCTGGCCGTCAGCTGCAAATGCTGATTGCTGCCCTGATAGCGCACCACCTGTGGCTCGGAGCGTACCTGCCGATCATTCTCGCTGCTGCTGCGACTGGGGATCACCCCCTCGAAGCGCACCAACAGTTGCTGTTCGCCATCCGCCAGGGTGGCATGCTGCTCATCCTGCAAGGTGCCGTTGCTCACCGCGAGGATGCGGAAATTCTCCGGCACCTTCACTTCCACCATGGCCTGCGCACTGCCAGCCCCCAAGACTGCACAGAGCAGCACAAACCCGGTCAACCCTCTATTGCTCTTCATTCCCGCTGATCTTCCTGATGCCGATGATGGGCGCAGGGTAGCAGCCGAAGATGACAGAAAAATAACGCCGCTCAGAGCAGGTAGTTGGGTCGCTCGGCAAACCACTGGGCCAGCACTTGCTTGAACAGCCGGATCTTGCGCGGTACCCGCCGCTGCTGGGCATGCAGCACATGAAGCTGATGCAGACCGCTCTGCCACTCGTCAAGCACGGTCACCAGCTCCCCCGCCATCAGCAGCGATTCCACCAGCATCAGCGGGCACTTGGCATAGCCCATACCAGCGCGCGCCAGTTGCAACACTGTGCTGTAGTGGTTGGCCCGCACCTTGCCCTGCACCAGAATGTGTGCCTCTTCCCCCTCATGGATAAAGTGCCACTGCTCCCAGGCCGGATTGTGCCCCTGCAACAGGCAGCTGCGCCCGCTCAGCTCATAGGGAGTGGCGGGACGCCCCTCTCGCGCCACCAGTGCGGGGCTCGCCACCACCACATCCTTGAGCCGCCCCAGCGGCAGGGCCACCAGATTATCCGGCACTTCGCTCATGGCGCGCAGGGCGATGTCGTTCTCTCCCTGGCTCATGTCGACCATCTGGTTGGTGAAGTTGAGCTCCACCTCCACTCCCGGGCAGAGCGCGGCAAAGCTGGTCAGCAGCTCGCTCACCATCCGATCGCCGGTGCTGACCGGGCAGGTAAAACGCAGTCGTCCGCAATCCTCTTCGGTCAGCGCCTGAATATCCTGCTCCGCCTGCCGAGCCAGCGCGAAGATCTCCCCCGCCTGCTGGTAGAGGGTCTTGCCCGCCTCGGTCAGACTGAGGCGGCGGGTGGTGCGCTGCAACAGTTGCGCATTGAGGGAAGTCTCCAGCGCGCTGACGTGGCGGCTCAACATCCCCTTGCTGACCCCCAGCGTATCGGCCGCAGCCGAGAAACTGCCGCGCAGCACCACCTCGTAAAAGCTGGCCAGATGGGCGATATCCATCATTAGCTCCAATATGGAAACAATGGGTTTATTTTACGCGCTTTTTCGCATTTTCTGTTGCGCTAGAATCGATACATCCCAACCAGGAGTGATGCAGATGAAAATTGTGATTGTGGGTGCCTCCGGCACCGTCGGCTCCGCGGTCAGTGAACTGCTTGCCAAAGATCATCAGGTGATCCGGGTCGGCCACAGCCGTGGCGATGCCACGGTCGACATGCGCGATCCCGCCTCCATCAAGGCGCTGTTTGCCAAGCTGGGGCAGTTCGATGCTCTGGTCGTCGCCAGCGGCAACGTGGCCTTCAACGGCCTGACCGAGATGACCGACGAGCAGTGGCAGGTGGGGCTTCAGAGCAAGCTGATGGGCCAGATCAACCTGACCCGTGCCGCTATCCCCCACCTGAGCGACAAAGGTTCCATCACCCTGATCAGCGGCATCCTGAGCGAAGAGCCGATCAACTGGGGCGTGAGCGCCAGCACAGTCAACGGCGCCATCGAGCACTTTGTGAAAGCGGCCGCCTGCGAGCTGCCAAGGGGCCTTCGCATCAACGTGGTGAGCCCCACCGTGCTGGCGGAGTCGATGGACAAATACGCTGACTTCTTCCCGGGGTTCTTGCCGGTGCCTGCCGCCAAGGTAGCGCAGGCTTACAAGAAGTCGGTGTTGGGCATCCAGACCGGTCAGGTGTTCAGGGTCAACGGCTGATCGCCGCTCGCTTGCCGCCAGACCAGCAATAAAAACGGGCCCCGCAATGGGGCCCGTCTGTTTATTTGCCTCTATCTTTCACCACCAGCAAACGTTTGTTTATAGGCGACAAAAAAAGAGCAACCCTTAGTCGATCAGACCGTACTGATCACGCAGCACCTCGATGATCTCCTGCTTGGGATTGGCAGAACGCGCCAGCTTGTGGCCGATGATCTTCTCGGCGATCCCGACGTAGGTGTTGGATATGTCCATCATTACTTCGGTCGGCAGCTTGTTGTCGCGGGCCAGGGCGAAACGTTCCGGCATGCGGTTCTTGTTGAGCAGGATGTCCGGATCCGGGAAGTGGTTGAGCAGCCACTGACGGAAACCCTCTTTCGACTTCTCGACAATCTGACCGTCGCGCAGGGCCGCGCCATCCCAGATACGGGAGCTGTCGGGGGTGCCCACTTCATCCATGTAGATGAGCTTTTCGTTGCCGGCGGCATCGTGGACGTAGCCAAACTCGAACTTGGTATCGACGAAGATCTGATCCAGCCCGGCCAGCGCGTCGCTGATGACGTTGAAGCCCTCTTTGAGCAGCACTTCGTAACGGTCGATGTCAGCCGGTTTGCTGAAGTTGAAGCCCTTGTAGTGGCGCTCGATATCGGCACGGGAAACGTTGACGTCATCAGCTTCCGGCACGCCATCCAGCCCTTTCAGCACGCCCTTGGTGGAGGGAGTGATGAGAATTTCCGGCAGCTTCTGATCCTTTTTGAGCCCTTCCGGCAGGGTGATGCCGCAGAACTCGCGCTCGCCATCCTTGTAGGCACGCCACATGGAGCCGGTGATGTACTGACGGGCAATCGCCTCGATCATCACCGGACGAGCTTTTTGCACGATCCAAACGAAGGGGTGCGGAATATCCAGAATGTGGCTGTCGGCCAGTCCCTTCTCCTTGAACAGCTTGAACCAGTGGCTAGAGATGGCATTAAGCGCAGCCCCTTTGCCCGGTACGCCGTTCAGGCCATCCACACCTTGCCAGATGCAATCGAAGGCCGAGATGCGATCGCTGATCACCATGAGGGCGAGGGGCGCATCGGCCGGCACATCATAGCCTTTCTCTTTTATGAGCCGGGCACTGTCTTCGGGGGTCAACCAGTAGACGCTGCGCACTTTGCCGGAATGGACAGGTTTATCGGTACGGATCGGCAAATCGTCATTCACCGCCAATACTTGATCTGCAAGACTCATGGCTAATAACACTTCCTGTTTGTGGGGGGTAAACATCGCGAGTCCCTCACCCGCGCGCTCTGTTTGCAACGGACTGGCAAGGGGGCTCGCATCATCGAAAACCGCTCGGAATCCCCGCGTTTTCAGGGGGATTTTGATAACAAAACAGGGGCACAAGGCCCCTGTATTTATTCTGCTTTTGCTGCTGCCTGATCGGCCAGCCCCTTGGCGAACGCCTCGGACAGGCTGATATACATCTGGGAGATAACCCCGGACGATACCGGCTTCTTGTCCTTGTCGAACAGGGTGATGGAGGTCTTGCCTCCCGCCATTTCGCCAAGCTGGAAGCGGTATTTCTCCTCCTCCAGTTTGAACGGCTCGCTCCCTTTCGCCTTCCAGAACTCGGCACCCGGCTCTTCGTACTCGACGTCGATCCAGCCCAGAGACTGCTGGGTATCCTTGATGGTGAAACCGTAAGCAGGCAGTACCTGATTAAGGCGACGCCACACCTGATCAAAGGAACCTTCGGCAATCCAGGCGCTCAGCTCGTTGTTGTCCAGACCCAGTTGCAGACCCATGCCATCGTTGGACTTGTGCTGCTCGCGGGCTTTCAGCTGGCTGTCGTAATAGAGAGAGAACTGGTTCAGCACTCGCGCGGCATAGCGCTGGGCATCGGCAGGGGTCAGCTTGTTGCTGGTCTCGCCGTCGATGGTCTCTTCGTGATCCAGTACCCGGACCGACATATTGACGGCGTGGCGCTGGGCATCGTTGCGCACGGTGAACTGGTAACGCTGACGGATTTTGAAGTCTTCGTCATCTTCACCCCAGCCATCGAGGGCAACAGTGTTGTCAAACCAGCCGGTCTGCAATACGCCATCCTGCTGATCCAGCTTCTCGGTGGTGACCTTGTATTTGGCCAGGAAGTTCATCAGGAACGACCAGGTATCGCGCTCCACGCTCTGGCTGGTGCTCAGGGCATAGAAGGCAACGGTCGGTTCGGTTGCACTCTGCACCACCTGACTGCCCGGTACCACGGTCAGCAGCTGGGCGGGTGGACGCACATCGACCTGGGCGCCGAGGGCACCTTCACGGCTGCTCTCGGGCAGCGGCGGGATGTCGTACTGGCTGTTGAAGGTGGGGGCACTCAATCCTGCGGGGATCAAGAACGCGCGGCCCTCGAGGCGGGCATCTTCATAACCGAAGTCGCGGTTGGCCATTTTGCGATCCTGGGGGGTGCTGCAACCGGCCAAGACGGCCACAGTCGCAACGCTCAGCACCAGACGGGCTCTATTTCCCTTTCCATTAGATTTAAACACTCGCCATCAACTCCGCTGTGGTCAGTGCTCGCGCCATCAGCTGCTCGCCCTCGGGGGTGAGGTCAACCAGCGGCAGGCGCAAGGTGGCTGTTGCAATCAACCCCAGTTGGGCACAGGCCCATTTCACCGGGGTGGGGCTCGGTTCGCAGAACAGAGTCTTGTGCAACGGCATCAAGAGATTGTTGATGTCATGCGCCTGCCCGGCATCACCGGCCAGCGCAGCACGACACATGTCGGCCATCTGGGCCGCTGCAATATTGGTGGTGACCGAAATCACGCCATCGCCACCTTGCAGCATAAAATCACAACCAGTGGCATCGTCGCCACTGTAGAGAGCAAACTCCGGCCCGCACAGCTCGCGCAGCAGCGGGGTGCGGCTCAAATCGCCGGTTGCCTCTTTCAAACCGATAATGCCGGGAACCTTGGCCAGACGGGCCACGGTCTCCGGTTTGAGATCGCAACAGGTGCGACCGGGCACATTATAAAGAATTTGGGGCAGACCACTAGCCTCGGCGATCGCACAATAGTGGCGATAGAGACCTTCCTGAGTGGGCTTGTTGTAGTAAGGAGTCACCGAGAGACCCGCCACCACGCCGGTTTTGGCCAGTCGCTTTGCCAATTCAATGGCATGGGCAGTATTGTTGGAGCCGCAACCGGCGATGACGGGAATGCGTCCGGCGGCATACTCAACGGTCTTTTCAACGACGGCGATATGCTCCTGCTCGCTCAGGGTCACCGATTCCCCTGTGGTACCCACCGCAACAATGGCGCAGGTCCCGGCGCTGACATGATAGTCGACCAGTTTGGCCAGACTGGCCCAATCGACTTCACCTGAAGCCAGCATGGGGGTAACGAGCGCAACAATACTACCGCGTAACATGGACTTTTCTCCCGATTTTCAGGGGCGTAATGGTAAAGCTGACCCCTTTGAAAAACAAGGGAGAGAGGGGGCAAGCCGTGATACCATCCGGAACAAAAAGTAATGGACGAAAGTCGGCAGCGTCCCTCAGGGAGTGGTCATCAGGGCCGGAGGGTTGGCTTGCCAGCGCGGCTTTCGCAACGAAATAACGGACGAGAGAAGATTTATGACTCACTACCTGGTCGTAACGGCCATCGGCACGGACAGGCCTGGCATCGTCAATGAAGTGACCCGCCACGTCAGTGGCTGTGGTTGCAACATTGTGGACAGCCGCCTTGGCATCTTCGGCAATGAATTTACCTTTATCATGCTGCTCTCGGGCGACTGGAACAGCATGATGCAACTCGAAATCAGCCTGCCCCTGCGTAGCCAGGAGTGGGATCTCATCACCATGATGAAACGCACCGAGCGCCACCAGTCCCTGCAGTATGACGTCCGCGCCAGTGCCGACCTGTTGATCCGCGACGAGCCCGGCATCGTAAGCCAGTGCACCCAGTTCTTCAGCGAACATGGCTGGAACATTCAGGCGATGCAATCCATGACCCTGGAGCAGCAGCCATTCAACCTGCTGAAGATCAGTTTTCAGCTCAATCTGGCCAGAGAGGGTGAAGTGGAAGGTTCGCAAACCGCCTTCGCCGAATTCTGTCGTCAACTGGGTGCCGAATCGTTCGAGTTTATCGTCAATCGCAAACACGCCTGAGGGCGTTTTACCCGAGGAGACCCCATGCAACCACTACAAGCTGGCAGCCCCGCCCCCGATTTCTCCCTGCCCGACCAGAATGGTAATCAGGTCAGCCTCGCTGGCCTGCGCGGCAGGAAGGTGCTGGTCTATTTCTATCCCAAGGCAATGACCCCGGGCTGCACCACCCAGGCCTGCAGTCTGCGCGATGTGAACGCCGAGCTGGCCGCCCTCAATGTGGTGGTGCTTGGCATCAGCCCGGATCCGGCCAAACGGCTGAAAAAGTTCGAAGAGCGGGACCAGCTCAACTTCACCCTGCTGGCCGATGAAGACCACGCAGTGGCAGATGCCTTTGGCGTCTGGGGCCCGAAGAAATTTATGGGCAAGGAGTATGATGGCATTCACCGCCAGAGCTTCCTCATCGACGAAGAGGGCAAGATTGCCCATCACTTCGACAAGTTCAAAACCAGCGATCACCATCAGGTGGTACTGGATTTCCTCAAGGGATAACCCTCCCCTGCGTCATTGAAAGGCCTGCCATGCAGGCCTTTTTTGTCTGGCCAGCAAGCCCTTGCCAGTGGATTTTTCTCACCAACTCCCCCGCCCAGATCAAAAAATTCATTTTATATATGGGTTAACGTGACCCCAGAATCATCTTCCAGCGAGATATCCCATGAACATGAGCAACACAGAACGTTTGATCCTGAGCAACCAGTACGAAATTCTGGCGAAACTCAATCCGGAGAAAGCGGACGCCTACCAGCGCGCAAGCACCATCATCGAGCGCGGCTACTGCCTGCAGATCCTCGAGCTGGAGAAGAGCTTCGGCCATCTGGATCTGGCGACCTGCCAAGAGGTAATCGACACCCTGGAGCTGCACCACGCACTGGCCATCTCATGGGGCAATCTGGATGTAGACGATCAGGGCGAGATCAACGCCAGTCGGCTGGAGTTCAACGGCTACAGCCGCAGCCAAGAGCGTGAGCTGGCTGACTACGTCTGCTTCCTGCTGGAGGTGGACAAGCGCTTCCCCGAGCTCAAGTGCCCGTGCGACGAGCTCTCCAGCGACATCGCCATGCGCGACAAGTACCAGCGGATGCTGCAGGTGTGGCGTCAGTGTCCACGTCAGTACAAGCTCTCCATCCAGGAGATCCGCAAGGTGCTGGCGGCCTGATCCACACACCGACCGCAACAAAAAGGCGCCACTGGCGCCTTTTTGCATCTGATACGGGTTATTCGTAGAGAAAGGATTTATCGAGCTGCTGGAAGGCGGCCTTGAGGGTATCGGCCAGCTCTTCATAGCGCGGCTGTGACACCAGCTGACGACGGCCACCCTGCTCGTTCATCTTGCCGTTGATCTCCCGATACCAGCTCGCCAGCGACGGGGGCAAGCGGGTGTCGGCGCGCTGGCCGAGCCAGTAATAACCTTGCAGCGGCAAACTGAGCAGAAACAGCACGGAAGTGATGACTGAAGGCCAGTAGTGCTGCTCCCCAAACTGGAACTGCAACATCACGCTCAGCACCGCCAGCGCGGGGATCACCTTGAGGGCGAACTCGGTCGCCTTGATCACCCGATTTTCAGGAAACATCGAATTGAGCTCGGGACGGCGCGGCCAAAGCGTCATATAATGGCGGCCTTGCTGTAACTTAGTTCCAAAAATGTTCATGCTCATACTACCTCCGAGCGCTTTTTGAACGTACTAACGGCAAAACCTCGACAAAATTTGATGCAAAGTAACAAAGGTTGAGGATGACTTTGTTATTTTTCAACAATCGGGTTATCCTTTGTACGCCCATTTTTGCGTCAAAAGCTTCTTGCTATTGACCTGTCAGGGACGTCTGGATTTCGGGTCTTGTATCACTATACAAGGGGCAAGCAACAGATTGCCAACCCTCATAAGGATAAGTTGAAAGTTTTTGGTCGCACCGCGTCCAACGCATCCGCCTACACAACCCAATCTGCGATAGGATTTATTCATGAGTAAGCTGGTTCTTGTTCTTAACTGTGGCAGCTCTTCCCTGAAGTTTGCCGTCATTGACGCAACCACCGGTGATGACCTGCTGTCCGGCCTGGCCGAGTGCTTCAACCTCGACGACGCCCGCATCAAGTGGAAACTGAATGGCGAGAAAGGCAGTGCCGATCTGGGCGCGGGTGCCGCTCACCAGGAAGCGCTGGACTTCATCGTCAACAAGATCCTGCCGCTCAATCCGGAACTGTCCAAGAACCTGATCGCCATCGGTCACCGTGTTGTTCACGGCGGCGAGCGCTTCACCTCTTCCGTCGTTATCTGCGAAGACGTGATCGCCGGCATCGAAGCTGCTGTTCCGTACGCACCGCTGCACAACCCGGCTCACCTGATCGGTATCCGTGAAGCTCGTCGCGTATTCCCGGCGCTGGCTGACAAGAACGTGGCCGTATTCGATACAGCGTTCCACCAGACCATGCCGGAAGAAGCCTTCCTGTACGCCCTGCCGTACAAACTCTACAAAGAGAACGGCATCCGTCGCTACGGCGCTCACGGCACCAGCCACTACTACATCAGCCTGGAAGCTGCCAAGCAGCTGAACAAGCCGGTTGAAGAGCTGAACATCATCAACTGCCACTTGGGCAACGGCGGTTCCGTCTGCGCCATCAAGAACGGCAAATCTGTTGATACCTCCATGGGCCTGACCCCGCTGGAAGGTCTGGTGATGGGTACCCGCTCCGGCGATCTGGACCCGGCCATCATCTTCTTCCTGCACGACAAGCTGGGCATGAGCGTTGCCGATATCAACACCATGCTGACCAAAGAGTCCGGCCTGCAGGGTCTGACCGAAGTCACCTCCGACTGCCGTTTCGTTGAAGACAACTACGACAGCAAAGAAGAAGCCAAGCGTGCTATGGACGTTTACTGCTATCGCCTGGCCAAGTACATCGGCGCCTACGCTGCCGCCATGGACGGTCGTCTGGACGCCGTTGTTTTCACCGGTGGTATCGGTGAAAACTCCGCCCCGATCCGTGAAATCACCCTGAACAAGCTGGGTCTGCTGGGCTTTGACGTTGATCACGACGCCAACCTGAAGGCTCGTTTCGGCAAGGGTGGCGAGATCACCAAGGCTGGTTCTACCAAGGCCCTGGTTATCCCGACCAACGAAGAGTGGGTTATCGCCCACGACGCGCTGGAACTGGTCGGCGCTTAATTGACGCAGTAACTCGAGGCCGCCCACAGGGCGGCCTTTTCCTGATCCCAAAAAATGAACAAGGGGTATAAAGTGGCACGCACTATTATGCTTATCCCGGTCGGCACTGGTGTCGGCGTAACTTCCGTGAGTCTGGGCGTTGTTCGCGCCATGGAGCGTCACGGTGTCAATGTCAGCTTCTTCAAACCGGTTGCCCAGCCGCGTCCGGGTGAAACCGGTGCCGAGCGCTCAACCGCCGTTATCCGCGCTGCTGCCAACATCAACCCACCCGAGCCGTTCACCCTCTCCTACGCCGAGAACATGATCAGCTCCAGCAACACCGACATCCTGCTGGAAGAGATCGTTGCCCGCTTCGAAGAGCACGTGAAATCCAGTGGTGCCGAAGTGCTGGTTGTCGAAGGTATGGTGCCGACCGACAAGCAGCCCTTTGCCAACAAGCTGAACTACGACGTCGCCAAGGCGCTGGACGCTGACATGGTATTCGTGACCCACCCGGGCCATGACTCCAGCCAGAAGCTGAAAGAGCGCATTGAGCTGGCCTGCTCCAACTTCGGTGGTGTCAACAACCCCCGTATCGTTGGTTGCGTGATCAACAAGGTTGGCGCACCGGTTGACGAGCATGGCGTAACCCGCCCTGACCTGACCGAGATGTTCGAAGCCCATCACCACGCTTCTGACGCTGCCCACAACCTGGAAGTGCTGCAAGTGTTTGGCAAGAGCCCGCTGCGCATCCTGGGTTGCATCCCCTGGAACACCCAGCTGATCGCCCCGCGCGCCAAGGATCTCGCCAAGCATCTGGCTGCCAAGATCCTGCACAAGGGCGAGCTGGACAGCCGCCGCCTGCAGACCGTGACCTTCTGTGCCCGCTCCATCCACAACATGGTTGAGCACTTCCGTCCGGGCAGCCTGCTGGTGACCTCCGGAGACCGCTCTGACGTCATCGTCTCTGCCTGCCTCTCCGCCATGAATGGCGTCAAGCTGGGCGCCCTGCTGCTGACCGGTAACTATCATCCGGAGCCGCAGGTAATGGCGCTGTGCCAACAGGCCATGGCCACCGGCCTGCCGATCATGATGACCGGTACCAACACCTGGCAGACCGCCGTCAGCCTGCAGAACTTCAACGTAGATATTCCGGAAGATGACCGCGAGCGTATCGAGCTGGTACAGGACTACGTCGCTGGCCACATCGACAAACACTGGATCGAGTCGCTGACTGTCAGCTCTACCCGTTCCCGTCGTCTGAGCCCGCCGGCATTCCGTTATCAGCTGACCGAGCTGGCCCGTCAGGCCAACAAGCGTGTCGTGCTGCCGGAAGGCGACGAGCCGCGCACCATCAAGGCTGCCGCAATCTGTGCCGAGCGTGGCATTGCCCGTCCGGTGCTGCTGGGTAACCCGGAAGAGATCCGTCGCGTTGCCGAACAGCAGGGTGTTGTTCTGACCGATCGCGTCGAGATCATCGATCCGGCCGTTGTGCGCGAGCGCTATGTGCCGCGTCTGGTCGAGCTGCGCAAGAACAAGGGCATGACCGAAGTGGTTGCCCGCGAGCAGCTGGAAGATAACGTGGTACTGGGTACCATGATGCTGGAGCGCAATGAAGTTGACGGCCTGGTATCCGGCGCGGTACACACCACTGCCAACACCATCCGTCCGCCGATGCAGATCATCAAGACTGCTCCAGGCTCTTCCCTGATCTCCTCCATCTTCTTCATGCTGCTGCCTGACCAGGTGCTGGTCTACGGTGACTGCGCGATCAACCCGGATCCGACTGCCGAGCAGCTGGCCGAGATCGCCATCCAGTCAGCCGACTCCGCAGCCGCTTTCGGCATCGAGCCGCGCGTCGCCATGATCTCCTACTCTACCGGCACCTCCGGCGCCGGTGCCGATGTAGAGAAAGTGCGTGAAGCGACCGAGCTGGCCAAGGCCAAGCGCCCCGACCTCATCATCGATGGCCCGCTGCAGTACGACGCGGCCATCATGGAGAACGTGGCCAAGTCCAAGGCACCGAACTCACCGGTTGCCGGTAAAGCCACCGTGTTCGTCTTCCCTGACCTGAACACCGGTAACACCACTTACAAAGCGGTGCAGCGTTCCGCTGACCTGGTCTCCATCGGCCCGATGCTGCAAGGCATGCGCAAGCCGGTCAACGACCTCTCCCGTGGCGCTCTGGTTGACGACATCGTCTACACCATCGCCCTGACCGGTATCCAGGCTGCTCAGGCTGACGCACAAGCTTAATCAGCATCCGCCTGAAAAAACCGATCACAAAGGCTGCTCACCCCAGGTGAGCAGCCTTTTTTGTTGGGAACTTTTCTGCAGGCAGCATAAGCAGCCGAAGATTCAGGATCAGACAGATAAAAGTGTGAGTGCGTTATGAGGCTATGCTCCCTGTCACACAAGACTTTCCATTTGGTATTTGGCAATAAAAGTCTTTATATATCTTATTGTTATTCGAAAATTGCCATCTCTTATAGCAAAGCAAATCGCACTCAATACCTGTAAAAAATGACAGCCGTCACATCTTCCAAATCTGGTTAATCATCCATACGAATCCCCTACCACAAGGAAGTGTGAAATGCGTAAAAACAGCTTGTCCATCATCATGTTGCTGTCCGCCCTCCCATTGTTCACCCTGCCCTCGCAGGCTGCAGACAAGGTCGCCCCCAAGCAGGCCACCACGGTTGCCGCCAAGCAGGAGAGTGGCAAAATGGATATCAATACGGCAACCCTTGCCGAGCTCACTAACCTCAAGGGGATTGGTGACAAAAAGGCACAAGCCATCGTCGACTATCGCGAGAAACAGGGCAAATTCACCTCGGTCGACCAGCTGGCAGATGTGAGTGGCATTGGCCCGGCCACTCTGGAGGCAAACCGTGACATGATCATCGTCAAATAACGTCCGAGCACTGCATATGCAAACGGGGCTGGCTGTGGCTGCCCCGTTTTTCTTGGAGTATCATGGCCGCACTTCAATCCCGCTGGATAGTTTTCCATGAAAAAGACCCCTCTCATTGTTCGCAAGGCCGTGCTTCCGGTAGCCGGTCTGGGTACCCGTATGCTGCCCGCCACCAAGGCCATCCCGAAAGAGATGCTGCCGGTGGTCGACAAGCCTCTGATCCAGTATGTAGTGCGCGAAGCTATCGCCGCCGGGATCAAGGAGATCATTCTGGTCACCCACTCCAGTAAAAACTCCATCGAAAACCACTTCGACAAGAGCTTCGAGCTGGAAGCGACCCTCGAGAAGCGGGTCAAGCGCCAACTGCTGGAAGAGGTGCAACAGATCTGCCCGAAAGACGTCACCATCATGCACGTCCGCCAGGGGGAGGCCAAAGGGCTGGGCCATGCAGTCCTCTGCGCACGACCGCTGATCGGTGACAACCCCTTCGCCGTGCTGCTGCCGGACGTACTGATCGATGACGTAGCCAGCGACCCGAAAAAAGACAACCTGGCCGAAATGGTGCATCTGTTTGAAGAGGAGCAGATCAGCCAGATCATGGTAGAAGCGGTACCCGAGAGCGAAGTAGACAAGTACGGCATCGCCGACATCAAGGGTGAGGCGCTGACCGAGGGGATGTCCCTGCCGATGCAGGCCATTGTCGAGAAACCGCCTCGTGACGAAGCGCCCTCCAATCTGGCGGTGGTGGGTCGTTACGTGCTCTCCTCCAATATCTGGCCGCTGCTGGAAAAAACCCCGGCCGGTGCCGGTGACGAAATCCAGCTGACCGATGCCATCGCCATGCTGATGGAGCAGGAGCAGGTCAACGCCTACTTTATGAAAGGCAAGAGCCACGATTGCGGCAGCAAACTCGGCTATATGAAAGCCAATGTGGAATATGCAGTACGCCATCAGGAGCTGAACGGCGAATTTATCGGTTGGTTGAAGCAGTTCGTCAAACAGTTGTAATCACTAAAAAATCTGTTTTGTATAGAGGTATTCGAGGAGCATCAAATGATGCTCCTTTTTCATTTTTGCAACAAAAAATCAATCAAGAATAAATAAACTCTCAGCAAATCATAATGTTGTAATTTATTCACGCATGTTCTATAAGGGTTGAGGCGTGTTTCTCGCCCTTGCATAAAAAACTCAAAAAAATATAAAACACAGGTGGAAGTTCCAATGAATAACCCGTCAAAAGGGACCTTTCTAGGTCACCCTAAAGGGCTTTTTTTGCTCTTTAGTACCGAACTCTGGGAGCGATTCTCCTATTACGGCATGCGTGCCGTACTGGTGCTCTATCTGACCGACCTGACTGCCAACGGCGGTCTGGGCTGGACTCAGGCAGATGCCCTCAAACTCTACGGTATCTATACCGGTCTGGTTTATATCACTCCGCTGATCGGCGGCTGGCTGGCTGACAATTTCCTCGGCCAACGCCGTGCCGTGCTGTTTGGTGCGATCCTCATGGCTGCTGGCCAGTTCACTCTTGCCCTGCCCCACGCCATGTTCCCTGATATGGTCATTAACGTCTTCTATGCGGGTCTCGGCTTGCTGATCCTGGGTAACGGCCTGTTCAAACCGAACATCTCCACCATGGTGGGTGACCTCTATCAAGAGGGCGATCACCGCCGTGATGGTGCCTTCACCATCTTCTACATGGGTATCAACCTGGGTTCCCTGCTGGCCGGCGTGATCTGTGGCGCAGCTGCCACGGCATACGGCTGGCAAGCCGCCTTCGTCAGTGCCGGTATTGGTATGCTGCTCTCCCTGGTAGTTCAAGCCACCATGGCCCAGCGTTTCCTCGGTGACATCGGCCGCGTACCGGCAGCTCAGCGCGCCGCCGAACAGCGCAACAAGGAGCAGAAGGCTCCGTTGACCAAGCAGGAAGTGGATCGCATCAAAGTTATCCTGATGCTGGGTCTGTTCACCATCATCTTCTGGGCTGGCTTTGAACAAGCCGGTGGTCTGATGAATCTGTATGCCCAGCAGTATACTGACCGCATGATCGGTGACTTCGAGGTACCGACTGCCTGGTTCCAGTCTCTGAACCCCTTCTTTATCATCACCCTGGCCCCGATCGTCGCCGCCATCTGGATCAAGCTCGGCAAGAAGGAGCCGAACTCTCCGGTGAAATTCGCCATGGGTCTGCTGTTCCTGGCCGTAGGCTTCCTGTTCATGGTGGGTGCTGTGCTGCAACAGGGCGGAGATCAGACCGTCAAGACCTCCATGTTCTGGCTGGTTGGCGCTTACCTGTTCCACACCCTGGGCGAACTCTGCCTCTCGCCCATCGGTATGTCCATGGTAACCAAACTGGCTCCGCTGCGTCTGGTATCCCTGATGATGGGCGCCTGGTTCGGTTTCACTGCCGTGGCCAACTATGTCGCCGGCTTGATTGGCTCCTTCGTGGGTGAAGCTGGCCCAATCGCCATCTTCGGCGGTATCGCACTGTCTGCAGTCATCTGCGCCCTGATCCTGCTGGCCATGGCCAACCGCCTGGTCTACTGGATGCACGGTGCCGAAGGCCCTGCCAAAGAGCCACACGTGCAAGACAAGAAGTTGCAGTCCGCTGCCGTTTAAACGGTCAGGATTGTCAAAAGCAAACAGGGCACCCTATGGGTGCCCTGTTTGCTTTTGCCTTCCGTAGGCAGCATCAATGATGACGCACCTGCACATCGAGCGCACAGCCACTGTCACTGCGAAACTGCAGATCGAATGGTTCATGCCAACTGCGCTTGTGCAGAGCATAGTGACTATTGCGCATCAACCCCAGAGGTAAACCGCCGGAACGCATCAACCAGTGGGGAGACGTGAGTCCAGCATTTGCAAATACCAACCCATCGTGCTGATCAAAAAGCAGCGCCGCCATGGCAAAAGAGTGGCGAAGCCCGGACGCCATCAGCTGATGGTTGAGGTAGTCGAGCAACCGGTGTGGCTGGCTCAGTAACCGGCTCTCGTTCTGCTGGAACTGTCGGTAGGGGACGTTCATCAGGGAGCGCACCAGTGCCCCGCAAAATGCCGCATCTGTCCCCATGATGGGTAGCTCCATCACCAACACCAGCAGCTTTTCTTCCACTTTGAAGGTATCGGGAATAAAGAGATGGCCCAGCCCCTTGAAAGTGACCTGCCAGGGGCCCCACTCCTGCAATCCCGGCGGCTTCAGCCCAGCCAGCAAACGGCTGGCAGCTCGATCATGGGCACTGAAGTAATCCATATGCGCCATCAATTCCAGCTGCTGGGCTCGAGTGCTCCCACCGTTAAGGCACTGGTCAATACTGCGATCGACCAGTGCGAAGTTCTCGAGGGGCTTGAGCAGGTAGTCCCGTGCACCGGCACGCAAGGCACTGGCGACCGCCTCCATGGAGTTCTGTGCCGAAATGACGATAACCGGCATATGGGGGTAACGGGCAGAGAGGCAGGCAATTACCTCGCGGCCATCCATATTGGGCATATTCAGATCGCACAGAACCACGTCGGGATGATAAATAGCTGCGGCTGACAACCCTTCAATTCCATCCTCAGCCTGAAACACCGTTGCCCCGTCCCGCGCGAGGTAACTCACTAACGAGTGGCGAAAAACCGCTTCGTCTTCCACCACCAGGATCCGCAGTCCGGGTTTTGGCATGTTGACAAAAACCTTATGAGTCAATTGTTTATTTAAGTAATAAGACTAGCCCAAATCAGCAGAAATGCCGCGCGCCTTGCGTCAAAAACAGCCGGATTGGCTAATCTGCATACCAAAGTAGTGCAAGCTGCTGGATTGTCGACATAATCCCGCGCCCCCTGCTCAACACCCCGCGGTACGCTCTATTTTCACTCCCCCGACCATGCAGTGCACTCACTTGCAGTGTGACGAATTGTGCAGGAGAGCACCATAGGGGATAATGCCACCCACTCCAGCCCGTGAAGAAGATCATGACTCCAGCCGAATACAACGCCCTTGCCCATCCCAGATTGTCCCATCCGGCACGCAGCCTCTATACCCTGCAGCTGCGCCGACTGGTGCTGGAAAATCAGGCGGCCCGGCTCAACTATCCCGAGCTGGGTCGGGCGCTGGCGGTGGTCGATCCTGGTGATCCCTGCGGCTTCTCGTTTCAGGTCAATGCCCGCCAGCTCACCGAGTTGTTCGATGAACTGATGGAGGCGGGCCTGCTGCAGGTCGAGGCTCAGCCAGAGAGTGAGCACTACCATCAGTGCCCTTTTCAGTTGCCACTGCTCACCCAGAAATTGCGGAGCCCGCTGCCGGAACGCCCCTTCCAGATGCATCTGCAATGGCGCCCGGACGAAGAGCTGCCCGCCCTCGCCCGTCTGTGCGGAGTGATCGATGCCAGCTACAGCGAAGAGGATCTGGGGGAGTTTATCGCCTACTGGCTGGGGCGCCCCGAGGTGTTCGACTCCCAGCATCAATGGATGCTCAAGTTTATTCGCGCCCTCAAGACCCGCCGCTACACTCGTCGCAAACCGATGGAGGTGCAAGGCTACCAGCAGGTGACGCCGGCTCCGGCAGAGTCAGGCCCGAGCAAACGGGCCCAACAGATGATTGAAGAAGCCAAGAGACTGGCACAACAGCAGACGCAAGAACCCGCACAGCAGCAGGAGCCGGATAATGATTGATAGCGGCCCCCGCCTGCAGGCAAAATCAACCCCTTGTCTACCCATCCCTGATCGAGCAGAAGGAGCATTCCATGACTGACCCGCAAGATCCCCTGCGCCAGGAGCTGGAAGAGATCGAAGCCAAGCGCCAGAAGATCGCCAAGGCCAAGCAGGATCACCGAATTCACGACCCGGAATTGAGCCGCCATGTGGGTGGCCTGCTGGAGCGCATTCGTCGCCTGCAGCAAGAGACAGGTGGCGGCCAGTATGACTACGAGACCCTGCGCAAGGAGTATGACGCCAAGGCCAACGCCGAGGTGCGCGAGCTGCAGAAGGCGGCTCGTCAGGAGCGGATCCAGAAGCTGATCGCCCAGGCCGACCTCAACCCTGACTGGGTATTCGACAAGATGGATGCCGGTGACCCGGCGCTGCAATATCCCATCGAAACCGCCCGTTACTTTATCAGCGGCTTCGAGCACTGGGAGAAGAGCGGTGGCGGTTGCATGCTGATCTACGGCGACTACGGCACCGGCAAGTCGACCCTGGCGGGGGCGGTGGCGCATGAGCTGATCGCCCGTCACCAGAAATCGGTGATCTTCCAGCAGTGGGCCTCCATCGTCGATCGGCTGTTCTTCAACGTCATCCCCGACCAGGATGAGCGCAACCAGTACCGCCGCGCGCTGGAAGAGGTGGATCTGCTGATCATCGACGAGGTATCGGCCAACCGTGCCAAGATGGCGGAGAGCCAGTCCAGCTTCCTCGGCCACCTGCTGCGCCGCCGTCGCAACCTGTCAAAGAGCGTCATCATCATCACCAACCACACGCCCCAGAGCCTGCATCAGGCGATCGGTGATTTCAGCTATGAGGCGATCAAGGCGTTCAATCCGGTGGATATCCACCTGAGCGGCCCCAGCCGTCGCCCCAGCATCGGCAACTACAACGGCTGATCCCCTCTCAGCGAGTGCGAGTCGCTGGCGGCTCGCACTCTCTCCTCCCTGCCTGCCTGCCCACAAATAGAAACAACTCTCATTTACAGCGCACAAACAAGTCACTAGGCTAGTCCCTTTTGCCAAGGGAGCTCAGCTATGCCAACCACACTGATTTTCGGAGCCAGCCGAGGGCTGGGCCGTGCCTTTACCCACCACGCTCTCGCTGAGGGTCACCGCGTAGTCGCGCTGGTGCGCAGCCCCGAGATGGCCACGGAACTGGAGGCGCTGGGAGTAGACGTCATCGAAGGGGATGCGCTGGATCCGGCTGCGGTGCAGCAGGCGTGCGCCCGAGCGGGGCAAGATGCACAGGTCGTCTCCACCCTCGGCAGCTTTCGCCAAACAGTGCCAGTGGACTATCAGGGCAACCGCCATGTAATCGATGCCATGGAGCAGGCTGGCCTGAAACGACTGCTGCTGGTCACCTCCCTCGGCTGTGGTGACAGCTGGCAGTATCTGCCGGAGCGGGCCCGCGCCGCCTTCGGTCATGAAGTGCGTCTCAAGAGTCTGGCGGAGAGCTGGCTGCAGACCAGCGCCCTCGCATGGACCATTCTGCGCCCGGCGGGCCTTCAGGATGGCGACGCCACCGGCCGCGCCGAGCTGAGTCAGGGCAAGGAGGTACACGGACTGGTACGCCGCGCCGATGTGGCCGCCCAAGGGCTGCGCCTGCTGGCGGATGAGACGGCAGTGGGGCAGATCTACGCCATCGGGGATCCCACGCTCCAGCGCGGCTAAAGCAGCAGTAAAATCGCTCATACCCACCACATACCAAAACGGTCAGCCCAAGGGCTGACCGTTTTCGCTTTACCGCACACGCTATCTCACGGGCGCTTGCACCATCTCACGGACGCTTGCGCCATCCCGCTTAACCGGCAGTCGTCTCACTCTGTACGACCGGCTGACTGGCCACCGGCAGTGACTGCTGCCGCCAACGCAGCAACAGGCAAGCCAGCACGCCGTAGAGCAGCGCCAGTCCCCATAGCTGCCACCAGTAGCGGGCAACCTGCGCGAAGTCAGCCCCCATCTGGTTGAGGCGCAGAAAACCCTCGATACCGGGGATAGTGGGCACCCACTGAGCCAGCCAGTTGAGGGGGACCGGGATCAGCTCCAGCGGCCAGATAAAGCCCGCCAGAAAGACCAGCGGCAGGGAGGAGATGAGTACCACCTGAGTTGGCAGATCGCGCCGGGTAAAGATGGCACCCAGCACAATCCCGAACCAGCAGGTCGCCAGCAGGAACGGCAGGGCGAACAGCCACAACTCCAGCGGATCGGCATGACGGGCGATGTTGTAGTGATCGAAGCAGAAGCCGAGGAAGTAGCTCACCGGCAGCAGGAACAACCCCGCCAGCACCAGAGTTCTGGCCAGCAGCAGCGGCAACACCGGCGCGCTTTGCCAGTAACCGTGCTCGCCGCGACAGCTGCGCTGGTTCTGGGTCGCCCCCAGGATCCCCGCCCCCATCAGTAACACCTGATGGAGGATCAGCACGAACACCGCCGGCACCACGTAATTCACATAGCCCATGGTGGGGTTGAACACCGGCACCACGTTGAGGGCCACCGCATTCCAGCCCATGGCCGCTTGTGGCAGCGCCTCGCCGTGGCTCAACAGCCGCGCCACCTTCACCTGCGCGGCGAGAGTGCCACCGGCCTGCGCCAGTCCTTCGGCAATGGTGCCGTAGACCAGAAAGTAGGAGGCATCACCGGCATAGCTCAGGGTGACGCTCTTACCCAGCATCAGATCCCGATAGAAGTGGCTGGGGATATGCAGGATGCCGCTCGCCTCCCCAGCCATCATCAACTGACGCGCCTCGGCCAGCGAATTGGCTCGCGCCACCAGCTTTACCTGCGGCGTGGCATCGGCCATAAACTCCAGCTGACGGGACAACTGACTGCCATCGTCGTTGACCACCACTACTGCCTCTTCCCGCGGCAGCTGATGCAGATAGGGCTGGGGATAGAGAAACGAGTAGAAGATCACCCCGCCAAACAGGGTCAGCATGATGGCGCGATCCGCCAGCAGGGTGCGCAGCTCGAGGCGCAACAGATCGACAAATCCCAGCATCACTCAGGCTCCTTTTCGGCGACTGCCATTGCGGCTGATTGACGGGCCAGCTCGGCCTGCTGCTTGTAACGGCGTACCACCAGCAGCAAGGGGAGCAGAAACAGCAGCAACGCCCCCAGTTGCGGCAGCGCCGATGCGAGCGGCAGACCGTAGTTGCTCTGACCAATCTGCAGCTCCACATAGTGAGAGACCGGCAACAGGCTGCGCCAGAAGCGGGCGAAATCCCCCATGGCGCTCACCGGAAAGGTGACCCCCATAAAGGCAAAACCGGGCGCCGTGTAAGCCCCCGCCAGCGACAGGGCGCGGGCCGGATCCCGAATGATGCCGTAAAAGAAGGCCCCCATGGTAACGCAGGCGGCCGAGGCGAGCCCCAGCCCCACCACCAGCACCAGCCAGCTGCCGTGCATGGGGTAGGAGAAGCCCTTGAACAGCAGCAGTGTCCAGACAATTCCCCACCCCCAGCCAATCAGCATGTGGGGCAGCAGGGTGCGCCAGAGACCAAACCAGACACCGCGAGTAGTCCAGTCCAGCCCCAGCCGATCGGTACGGGCCAGCGCATTGAGGCCGAACAGCACCACCAGGATCTGCCACACCGCGGGCAGAATGGCACTCAGCAGAAACTGGGCGTAGCTGGAGTTGAGGTTATAGAGCGCAGTGACCTGACTGCTGATGGGCACCGACTGCCCGAGTGCGCCGGGCAGCGCCTTGCCATCGGCCATCGCCTCCAGCACGCCCACCTGACCATTGAGGGTACCTACCACCTGCGCCAGCGCCGAGTTGACCAGCTTGGCGATCAGGATGAACTGGCCGTTGTTGAACACCGTCACCTGCGGCTGGGTGCCCTGACGGGCATCCCGCTCCAGATGGTTGGGGATCACCACCAGCGCATAGATATCGCCACCGCGCAGGGCGTGCGCCCCGGCATCGATGGAGTCAAACTGTTGCGCGACCTTGAGCCCGGCCGAGCCATCCAGCGAGAAGGCGAGCTGGCGCGAGAGCATGCTGTGGTCGAGATCCACCAGCCCCACCTTGAGGTCGCGGGCCAGCCCTGCCGAGAAGATCCAGCAGAGGATCCCCATCAGCAGCAGCGGTACCCAGCTCATCAGGGCGCGGCTGAACGGATCCTGCCACAGCAGCCGAAATTCACGTCCCATCAGAGTTCAACCAGCACACTCATGCCAACCCGCAGCCCCTCAACCGGTTGCAGCGGGCGAGCCTCCACCTGGAAGCTCTTCATGTCGAAGCCCTGACGGGTATCGGTGGCACGCCAGGTGGCGAAATCCCCCATCACGGCCACATGGGTCACCTTGAAGCGCACCATCTGATCGCCAAGGCCGGGGATGCGGGCATCGAACTCGGTACCGACCGGGAAGCGGGGCAGCAGATCCTCGCGAACATGGAACTGAGCCCAGGCATCGCTCATGTCGAGCAGGGTCACTACGGGGAAGCCTTGCGGCGCCAGCTCGCCGCTGCGCAGCAGCACCTGGCTTACCTCGCCTGAGTGGGGGCTGGTGATGCGGGTGTCGGCCAGATAGGCCTCTACTTCGGCCACGGAACCGGCCGCCATCTTGGCCTTCTCGCGAGCGGCGATCTTGGTCTCTTCCCGCGCCCCTTCCAACGCCATCTGGTACTGCTGCCACGCCATCCCTTCGCTGTAGCGGGCGGCTTGCCAGGCAGTCCAGGCCTCGTCGCGTTTTTGCAGCGGTATCACGCCATCGCGGTGCAGGCTGGCCACCCGCTCATAGGTCTTGCCACGCAGCTGGGCGGCAGCCTTGGCTTTTTGCCATTGATCCTTGGCGGCAGCGATCTGTTGGGCACGAGCCCCTTTCTCCGCCTCTTGCGCCAGCGCCCCTGCAGCGGCTTCACCCGCCTTGGCCTGGCTCAGCTTGGCTTCAATCTCGGGGCTTGCCAGCGTAAAGACCAGCTGATCCTTGGTCAGCTGATCGCCCTTTTTCACCAGCACTTCGTCGATGCGCCCCGGCACCTTGGAAGAGACTGAATACTGCTGAGCCTCAATCTGCCCTTGCAGATGCACCGGCTCCGGTTGATAGGCGAGCCAAAAGCGCCAGCCGAGCCAGACCACCAGGATCACCAGCACCAGCGGCAACAACAGCGGTTTACCCTGGCTCATCTTCTTTTTGATGGGGGGATGGCTCATCACTTCACCTCGACAAACGGGCGACCCTTGGCGGTCGAAACAGAGATAGAAAAAGGCACGAACCGGATGGTGATCATGAGTTCACCTCGATCACCTGACCGTGCTGATATTGATTGAAACTGTTCATCTGGCCGGAGAGGGCCAGCAGGCGGGCCAGCGACACCACATATTGATAAGCCGCCGCCGCACGTTGGGTCTTGACTCCTGCCAGTTGGTTCTGGGCATCCACCACATCAAGGGAGGTAGAAAGCCCTTGCCCGAACGCCTTGTCCCGCAGCCGCACATTCTCCTCGGCCAGCGCCTGGGTGGAGGAGAGTGATTGATACTCTTCAAGCCCCTGTGCTGCTTCGCGCCAGGTCTTCTCGACCAACAGTTTCAGATCCTCGCGGGTCTTGGCCTGCAGCAGATTAACCTGAAGTTCGGCGCTCTTCGCCGCCTGCACCGTCTCGGAGCGGCCATCGCGGCTCACCAGCGGCATGCTGACCCCCACCCCCACCAGCCAGTCCGGCGTGGTCTTGGAAGCGATCGAATCATCTTCATAGAGGTTGTAATTACCGAACAGGAATACCTCGGGGGCATATTTGCCCTGTTCGACCCGGATCAGCCCCTTGGCCTGCTCCTTCTTGGCGTTTAGCAACTTGAGGCCGGGGTGCACTTCCAGGGTCTGGCTTACCAACCCCTCAAGACGCGGTAGCTCCTTGTTGACGAACAGACCATTGCCCGGCTGGGCATCCGGCAGCTTCAGCATGCGGCCGAGGGCCAGCTCGGCGATCTCGAGGCTGCGACGGGCCTTCTGGGTATCGATGCGCGCTCTGTCATAGGCCGACTGGGCGGAGAGACGCTCCACCCGGGCAATCTGACCCTGCGCTTCGAGCTTCTTGGCATGATCCAGATGGTGGGCCAGCCCGTCCTCAATCTCCTGCCTGGTCTGCACCACCTGAGCAGCCAGTACCACGCCGAAATAGGTCTGGGAGAGGCTCTCGAAGGCAGACTGCTGTTTGAGCACCAGCAGTTGCTGCGCCTCGCTCACCTGCGCCTGACGGATATCCTGAGCCGCATCAATGCGGCCACCGGCAAACAGCGGCCAGAGCATCTTGACCGAGCTGGTCACCACATTCTGCTTGGTCAGGGGAGTGACAAATGCGTTGGCCCCGACCCCGAACAGACTGCCGAGCGCCAGGATCAGATCTTTCTGCTTGGCCAGCGGATTGAGATCGAGGGCATCGAGTTCAATCGGCTGATCAAGATGGGTATAACTGGCTCCCACATCCACCTTGGGCAGATACATGGATTTGGCGGCCTCACGCAGTTGCTTGGCCCGATCGACCCCGGCCTGCTCGGCAGCCAGCTCCTCATCCTGCTGGATGACCCGGGTCCAGGCCTCGCCGAAGCTGATGGTCTGCGCCTGCGCAGACCCCAGCACGGCCCCCAGCAGACACGGCCAGAGTGATGTAATGAACCTTGACGTCATAGAACCCCGATTCGCACTGTTGCAAAAATGTTTGGAGCTTTTGCTCACATAAGCCAGCCATCATAACGCAAACGGGACTGACAAGTGGACTGACAATTGAGCAAGGAGGTGACCCGAATGGTACAGCACTCCTGACCAGTCAATCTGGCTGTTTTTCAATAACTCCTGAATTTGCAAGCCTTGGCTCGACGTTTTTTTCAGAAAAAAATGGCTGACGCTCAAATACTAACCTTTTCTCCTGCCTAAAAAATGCGTAATATACGCCGCCCTAAGCCGATGGTAACCGTGGAATGCAGATAGGTCCCCACACGCTTGAAACTCCCCTGATTGTGGCGCCCATGGCCGGTGTAACAGACCGACCATTCCGTGAACTTTGTTTGCGGCTGGGTGCCGGCATGGCCGTTTCCGAGATGCTGCTGGCCAACCCGGATGTCTGGGATACCCAGAAAACCAGGATGAGGATGGATCACTCTGCAGAAGGCGGTTTGCGATCGGTCCAGATTGCCGGGGCCGACCCCGAGATGATGGCGTTTGCTGCCCGCTACAACGTGGAGCAGGGCGCACAGATCGTCGACATCAACATGGGCTGCCCGGCAAAAAAAGTGAATAAGAAGCTGGCAGGTTCAGCCCTGCTGCGTTACCCCGATCAGGTCAAAGCAATTTGCCGGACCGTGGTGGATGCAGTGGAAGTACCTGTCACCTTGAAGATCCGCACAGGATGGGATCCGGATAACCGCAATGGCGTGGAGATCGCCCGAATCGCCGAAGATTGCGGTATCGCGGCCCTTGCCGTGCACGGTCGTACCCGTGCCTGCCTCTACAAGGGCGAAGCGGAGTACGACACGATTAAGGCGATTAAGCAGGCCGTATCGATTCCTGTTGTCGCCAATGGCGACATCAACAGCCCGGAGAAAGCCCGGTATGTCCTCGACTATACCGGTGTGGACGCCGTGATGATCGGCCGCGCTGCGCAAGGACGACCCTGGATTTTCCGGGAAATCCGTCATTTTCTTGAGACGGGCACCAAGCTGCCACCTCCCGAGAGGGAAGAGGTTCGCACCCTGATGAACGAGCATGTCACCAACCTGCACCGGTTTTATGGTGCATATCTGGGAGCGCGCATCGCCCGTAAACACGTGGGCTGGTATCTGGATGAAGAAGAGACGGGCCGAGAATTCCGTAAGCACTTCAATGCCCTGGATTGTGCTGACGCACAACTAGAAGCACTCGAAGCGTATTTCGATGGATTAGGTTAACAAGATAACTAAAGAGCCGACCGAATATGTTCGAACAAACCCTGACTTCTGATGCATTGGTAACAACTACTCACAATCACGCTGCCGAGCCGACCCAGCGCCCCCTGCGTGACTCTGTGCAACAGGCCCTGCGTAACTACTTGGCCCAGTTGAACGGTCAGGAAGTGATTGATCTGTACGATATGGTTCTCTCCGAAGTCGAAGCGCCGATGCTGGACGTGATCATGCAGTACACCCGTGGTAACCAGACTCGCGCAGCCGTGATGATGGGTATCAACCGTGGCACCCTGCGCAAGAAGCTCAAGCGTTACGGCATGAACTGATTGCTGGCCTGATGCCGCACAAGCGGAACAGGGCAAAGATGAAAGGCGCCGGGTAGCAATACCCGGCGCCTTTCTTTATGCTCCCCTTCTCACTTCCCTACTACAAGCGCTATGAACCGCACGCCCCTGCTGCTGATGGTACTGGTCACCCTGCTGGCTGCCGCTGGCTGGCTCTTCTCGAAAGAGGCGATCCGCGAACTGCCGCCCGCCGCTTTTATAGGCAGCCGCTTTCTGCTGGCCGCCCTGCTTTTGCTCCCCTTGGCCTGGTTGCGCGAGCCACCACCAACCCGAGCCCAAATGGTGCGCGCAGCCGGTTGCGGCACATTGCTCGGTGCCAGCCTGCTGCTGTGGGTCACCGCCATCAGCCAGAGCGATGCGCTCGGCAGCGGCGCCTTTATCATGAGCGTCGCTACCCTGATGGCCCCACTGGCCGCATGGGCAGCCTTTCGGGCCAAACCCGGCCGCCACTACTGGCTCACCCTGCCCATCGCCATCGCGGGTCTATTGCTGCTCTCCAGCAGTACCCACTGGGGCGTGTCGCTCTCACTGTTCTGGTTTCTGGCGGCGGCCACCACCCTTGGCATCCAGCTTGCCGTCCATCGCCACTTCGCCCAATCCATTGCACCGACCTGGCTCACCTGCATCCAGCTGGCGATGACCGGCCTGCTCGGCACCCTGCTCTCCCTGCTGACTGAACAGTGGCCCGAGGCCGGGGTCAACCACGGCATCTGGGGCTGGTTTGCGGCGAGCGTCTTGATCGCCACCACATTGCGCTACTGGCTGCTCACCCATGCATTGAGCAAGATGACCACCGCCCACGCCGCCCTGATGATGCTGCTGGAACCGGTCTGGACGCTGATCCTGAGCACCCTCTTCTATAGCGAACCCCTTGGTGGCGCCAAACTGGCCGGTGCTGGACTGGTGCTCGGCGCGCTGGTGCTCTACCAGCTTCCCCTGCTGCTGCGCAGCGCACGGCTCAAAACCCCCGCCTGATGAGAGACACCGCCCCGGGGCGGTGTCATCATTTTCCCTACTGTTTGCCGCTTTTATCCTGCTAATGCTGACCATCTGTTAACAACATTTAACCCTTGGTATCCATAGGGTTAAAGGGCATACCCCATGAAAAAATGCCATATGGCCAGCTTGATAAAGGTCACATTCCTCCCTCCTCTTGCCCCCTATCATCCCCCCATCATCTGCCAGCCCGTCAAGTTGGCGATGCCACCAAAGTGGAACACTCACGAATAACAAGAGAAAAGACCATGCAGCAAACCAGCCCCCTCAAGACGGTCACGGTCAGCATATTGGCAACCGCCATGCTGATCTTTGTGGCCCAGTACCTGATAGGCAAACAGGAGATCAAGATCGGCATCGCCATCATCCCGATCCTGCCGATGCTCTTTGCCGTGATCATCGGCATGATTGTCTCCGCCAAACCGGTCAAGGATCGCATCCCCGGCTGGAAGCAGCTCTTCACCGAAAAAGAAGAGGGCTTCTGCGGCAAGATGGTGGGCTTCAGCCTGCTGATCCTGGGTACCCAGTACGCGGGGATGATCATCCCCAACCTGAAGATGATCCTGAGCGTCGGCGTGCCGCTGTTCCTGCAGGAGATTGGCAACCTGCTGCCGATCCTGATCGCCATTCCGCTGGCGGTGAAGTTCGGCTTTGGCCGCCGCGCCATCGGGGCCTGCTCCTCCATCAGCCGTGAGCCGTCCGTTGCGGTAATTCAGGGCAAGTTCGGCACCGGCTCTCAGGAGTACATCGGTGTGCTGGCCATCTACCTGTGCGGCTCCGTCATCGGCACCCTCTGGTTCAGCGTGCTGGGCAGTATCGCCCCGCTCACCGGCCTGCACCCGCTGGCACTGGCCGCCGGTTCCGGCGTGGGCTCAGGATCCATGCTGAGTGCCGCTTCCGGCGCCCTGATCAACGGTCTCGACGAAGCACTGGCTCAGCAGGTGCTGAGTATCGCGGCAGCCTCGAATCTGCTCTCGTCTGCCCTCGGCGCCCTCTCCCTTACCTATCTGGGTCTGCCGCTCGCTGAAAAAATCTATGCCCTGACTGCCAAAGGAGAGAAAGCATGAAAAGCATCGTAATGGATATGCGGTTCGTCTTTCTGGCGATCCTGCTGGCCATGTTCACCCAGACCCTGACCACCGGCACCCCGCTCTGGCTGATGGGTGACAGCTTCGTCGCCATGTCGCTGGTGGTGTTCGCTTCGCTGATTGCCAAGCGCTATCTGCCCTCCTCCCTGCCGGCGTTTGCCTATGCCACCATCATCGGCATTCTCATCTGCCTGCCGGAGACCCCGGTGCGCGGCCTCTTTATCGACGCCGTAGCCAAGATCTCCTTCCTCTCCTGCTGCGTACCGCTGCTGGCCTTTGCCGGTCTCTCGGTGGGCGGTCAACTGGAAGAGCTGAAGAAGATGTCCTGGAAAGTGATCCTGATCTTCATGATCGTCTCCACCTGCTGCTTCTTCGGCGCCTCGCTGGTGGCCCAGCTCGGCTTCTCCATCCAAGGGATCATCTGATGAACAACATCCACATTGAACCGGCCCTGCTGGCCCTGCGCGACTTCAGTCAGGAAGTGCGCCACCATCTGCACACCATTCCGGAAGCCTCCGGCGTCGAGTTCAAGACCTCGGCCTACTGCCGCGAGCTGATGGCAGGCTTTGGCTACCGTCTCACCGACTACCCGGGCTTCACCGGTTTCCACGGCGATCTGGTGGTTGACCCTGTGCTGCCGACCATCGCCTTCCGTGCCGACATGGATGGCCTCGAGATGCACGACATGAGCGACGTTGCGTTCAAGTCGACCCACGAGGGAATGGCTCACAACTGTGGTCACGACTCCCATATGGCGATCTCCCTGACCGCAGCCAGGTTTCTGGCAGCCAACCGCGATCGCCTGCAGTACAACGTCCGCTTTATCTTTCAGATGGCGGAAGAGGATATGCGGGTACCGGGCGCCGAGAAGATGGTCGAACTGGGCTGCATGAAGGGGGTGGACGAGGTCTATGCCCTCCATAACGACGGCGCCATGGAGACCGGCACCATCAAGTTCAACCACGGTGTGATGTCCTCCTGGGGCTCCGCCTGGACGCTGGATGTGCATGGCATCTCCGCCCACGGTTCCACCCCCCACAAGGGGCTGGATGCCATCCGCGAAGCGGTGCGGATCATCGAGGATATGGACTACATCGTCGCCAAGCGCACCAGTCCGTTCAGCCCGGCCGTATTTGGCTGCGGCATGATCAACGGCGGCACCATCCCCAACGCCATCGCCGACCATGTGCAGGCGCGCGGCACCATCCGTGCCATGGATGCCGAAACCGACCAGATCCTGAAGAACAGCTTCAAGGAGATCGTGGCCCAGAGCGAACTGCGCGGCTTCAAGACCAAGATGGTCTATGCAGGGTATCCAGCGGTCGAGAACCACGCCGATGCCTGCGCCCGCCTGCTGCAAGCAGCCGCCGACGTATTGCCCTCTGAGGGGATCAATGCTCAGGGTCAGCCGATGACCGGCAGCGAGGATTTCAGCTACATGGTCAACGCCTGCCGTGGCCGCAAGGGTGCCATGTTCTTCCTCGGCAGCGGCTGTCAGGCCAAGGGGATCTGCAACTATCTGCATGCCAACCCCTACTACCTCGATGACGACTGCCTGCTGGTCGGAGCCCAGATCTTTATCAATCTGGCGACCCGCAGCGCTTAATCACGCATCCTGAAAAAACAGAAGAGAGGCCACGGCCTCTCTTTTTTTGTCTCTGTATTTTTGCTCTGTGTACGATAACAACCCGCGGCTAGAGCCACGGCAACTCCCCCATATTGGCGGCGGGCGGCTGGTTGATAAGGTGCAGCTGCACCGTCTCCCGGCTGATATGGGGGGCGTAGAGGTGGATAAAGTCATACATGTAGTCGCGCAGGTGAGCATGTTTGCGCAAACAAATATGGGTGGCGCTCGAAGCGATCAGGTGATCGATATTGAGGCTCACCAGATCCTCCCTGTCCCCCTCATCGAAGGCCACGCTGGCAATCACCCCGACCCCCATCCCGAGCCGGACGTAATGCTTGATCACGTCGGTATCGGTGGCGGTCAGCACGATTTTCGGCGACAGACCGTGGCGGCTGAAAGCCTTGTCCATCTTGGAGCGGCCGGTAAAGCCGAACACATAGGTGATGAGGGGGTAGCGGGCCAGATCGGCCATCGAGAGCGGCTGACAGTCGATCAACGGATGACCATGGGGCACCACCACGCTGCGCCCCCAGCGATAACAGGGGACGGCGGCCAGCTCGTCGAACAAATACATGGACTCGGTGGCGATCGCCATATCCACATCGCCGCTTTGCACCATCTGAGCCAGTTGGGCAGGTGCCCCCTGATGGAGCTGGATCGCCACATCGGGATAACGACGGCTGAACTCGGTAATCACCGCTGGCAGCTTGTAGCGCGCCTGGGTGTGGGTGGTGGCGATACGCAGCACCCCGCTGGTAGCCAGTTGCTCCCCGAGCGACAGCTGGTTGATCTGCTCCACCTGCGCCACTACCCCCTTGGCCAGCTCCATCACCTGCTCGCCTGCGCTGGTCAAGCCGACCAGATTCTTCCCCTTGCGGGTAAAGAGGGCGAGCCCCAGCTCATCTTCCAGCATCTTCATCTGCTTGCTGAGGGTTGGCTGGGAGGTGTAGAGCTTCTCCGCCGTCGCCGAGATGTTGAAGTTGTTCTTCACAATCTCGGTAAAGTTCTTGAGCCGGGCGATGTTCATCTGGGCAAGGGATCTCGCTGCTGCGGCCAGTGGGGCTGACCTGAAAAAGAGAGAGCGGGGCTGGCCCCGCAGCTGACTGCCGACCATATCACAGCGCGGCGCATGATAATCTGCCCCAGGTCAGAAAGCCGCGCGCTAGTCGCTGGCGAGCTTGATCCCGAGCCCGACAAACAGGGTGCCGATGCCCCGATTGAGCCAGCGACCGAGACGCTGTGACAACCGCACCCTGTGGCTGGCATAGACGGTGGTAAAGACCAGCAGGTGACACCAGATGATACCGCCCAGATTGAAGATGCAACCGAGCAGGATAAAGGCGAACGCCTTGTCGGGGGCATCCGGTGCGATGAACTGAGGCACGAAGGCGAGGAAAAAGAGCGCCACCTTGGGGTTGAGCACATTGGTCAGCACCCCCTGCCGGTAAATCTGACCATAGGAGAGGGCTGGCAGGGTGGCCCCTCTCTCCATTGCACCCGTAGCCTGCTGGCGCAGCAGGGAGAACCCCAGATAGATGAGGTAGATGGCGCCAGCCAGCTTGATAAGGGCAAACAGTTCGGCCGAGGCGCTAAGCAGGGCCGACAGACCGAGGGCCGCCGCCAGCACATGCACCATGACACCGGTGCCAATGCCCAACGTCGCGACCGAACCGGCACGCCACCCTTGCGAGCCGCTGCGCAGCATGACCAGCAGGGAGTCGGGCCCCGGCATGATATTGAGCAGCAACCCCGAGACCATAAACAGTGCAAGATCATGAATACCGAACATCCCCCCTCCCCTCGTAAAGAAAAACCAAACAAAAAGGGCTCCGCAGAGCCCTCTTTTCTTTCACTCTGTGGCAGCTGACGCATCATCAGCTGTCCCGCCAGCCATCAGGGCCGCAGCGCCTTGTCCGCCCGCGAGATGCCGCAGACGCCGGAGCGCACCACTTCGATGATCTCGTTGGTCTGGGCGGCAGTCTTGATAAAGGCATCCAGCTTCTCGCTGGTGCCCACCAGCTGTACCGTGTACTGCTCGGGGGTGACGTCGACGATCTGGCCACGGAAGATATCCGCCAGCCGTTTCAGCTCGTCACGGGCCCCACCGGCGGCGCGCGCCTTGACCAGCGCGATCTCCCGCTCGATATGCTCCCCTTCGCTCAGGTCGCACACCTTGAGCACATCCACCAGCTTGTGCAGCTGCTTCTGGATCTGCTCCAGCACCCGCTCGTCCCCCATGGTGACGATAGTCATGCGCGACAGGGTGGGATCCTCGGTCGGCGCCACCGTCAGGGTCTCGATGTTGTAGCCGCGCTGGGAGAAGAGACCCACCACGCGGCTCAGGGCGCCGGATTCGTTCTCCAGCAGTACCGAAATGATATGCCTCATGATATTTCCCCCGCCTTGCTCAGCCACATCTCGTCCTTGATGGAACCAAACTTGAGCTCCTTGAGCACGACCGAAATAATATGTTCCATCGTCAGGTTCTCTCCGTCTTGCTCAGCCACATCTCATCCATGGCACCAAACTTGATCTGCATCGGATAGACGTGCTCATCCGGGTCGACCGAGATATCCATGAACACCAGCCGATCCTTCATGGCGAAGGCTTTCTCCATGGCGCTCTCCAGCTCGGCCGGATCGCTCACCGCGATACCGACGTGGCCGTAGGCTTCCGCCAATTTGACGAAGTCCGGCAGGGACTCCATGTAGGAGTGGCTGTGACGGCCGCCGTAGAACATCTTCTGCCACTGCTTGACCATGCCCAGCGCACGGTTGTTGATGGAGATGATCTTGATGGGCACCCCGTACTGCATGCAGGTAGAGAGCTCCTGAATGTTCATCTGCACCGAGCCGTCGCCGGTGACGCAGCAGACCACCGCATCCGGGTTGGCAAACTGGGCCCCCATGGCGGCCGGAATACCGAAGCCCATGGTGCCGAGGCCACCGGAGTTGATCCACTGGCGCGGTTTGGCAAACGGGTAGTAGAGGGCAGCAAACATCTGGTGCTGGCCGACGTCAGAGGCGACGAACGCCTCACCCTGAGTCACCTTGTAGAGGGTCTCGATCACCTGCTGTGGCTTGATCTGGGTGGACGATTTTTCGTAAGCCAGGCAGTGACGGGAGCGCCACTGGTTGATCTGGTTCCACCAGTCCGCCAGCGCCTCCTTGTCGTTATCGAAGCCACACTCGCGGACCACTTCCAGCATCTGCTCAAGCACGGTTTCCACCGAACCGACGATGGGCACATGGGCCTGTACCGTCTTGGAGATGGAGGTGGGATCGATGTCGATATGGACCACGGTGGCATCGGGGCAGAACTTGGCCACGTTGTTGGTTACGCGGTCATCGAAGCGGGCCCCCACGGCGAAGATAAGATCCGCATTGTGCATGGTCTTGTTGGCTTCGAAGGTACCGTGCATCCCCAGCATGCCGATAAATTGCGGATGGGTGCCGGGGAAGGCCCCCAACCCCATCAGGGTGGTGGTCACCGGCAGATTCAGCAGCTCCGCCAGCTTGGTCACCAGATGATCCGCGTTGGCATTGATGGCACCGCCGCCCACGTACATCACCGGGCGCTGGGCATCCACCAGCAGCTTGGCAGCTCGCTTGATCTGACCCTTGTGACCGGATTTGGTCGGATTGTAGGAGCGCAGAGAGACCGTCTCGGGATATTGGTAGGGGAATTTCTCTTTCGGGTTCTGCACATCTTTGGGCAGATCCACCACCACCGGCCCCGGGCGGCCGCTGGCGGCAATGTAGTAGGCCTTCTTGATGGCCTCGGGAATATCGCTCGCCTTCTTGCACAGGAAGCTGTGCTTGACCACCGGACGGGAGATACCGATCATGTCGGTCTCCTGGAACGCATCCTCCCCGATCATGCTGGTCGGCACCTGGCCGGAGAGGATCACCAGCGGAATGGAATCCATATAGGCGGTGGCAATACCGGTAATGCAGTTGGTCGCTCCCGGGCCCGAGGTCACCAGCACAGTCCCCACCTTGCCGGTGGAACGGGCGTAACCGTCCGCCATGTGAACCGCGGCTTGCTCATGCCGCACCAAGACATGCTCCATCTTGCCGTTTTCGAAGAGAGCGTCATAGATGTCGAGCACTGAGCCACCAGGGTAGCCGAAGACGTGCTCAACTCCCTGATCTTCCAGCGCTCTAACCACCATCTGGGCGCCTGATAACATCTCCATGATAAAGCCCTCCAGGCTTTGCTCCGTTTAGCGAATCCCGCCGACGATGCCGTGCTTCCCGGCACGGCCCGATCCGTTTCTTGTTGTTATCTGAATGCAGATCGGCCCAATTCAGCCCCGTCGACAGTAGAAAAAAAGGATTTTTCCATCATTGACCCGAAAATCGGGTGAAAAAACAACTTAACCCGCTTCATAACGCTTGTCCACGGCTTTATCTGACCAGAACAGTCATACATTTCAACCAGCTATTAACATTCAATGACTTGCCGCTGCGACCATGAGACAAAAGGGAAGGATGTCGGGGAATGGCCAGTGGATCATTCCGCAGAGGAGAAAAACAGCCACAAAAAAGCCCACCGTTCAGCGGTGGGCTTGATGCCGGATGATGATTCAGTTGTCCTGATCCGGCTCTGCCAGCCAGATCTGCTGATCCGGATCTGTCTCTTCACTGACAGAAATGCTGACGCCCATATCGAGCAGTTCGTGCAGGGTTAGATTGTCAGCCAGGTTCATGACTTCGCCGTTTTCATTGGTAAAGCGCATTTGCTCCATCCTCTCCTTGGTGGGGTCGCCTTTCAGTCTAGTCAACAACGCTCACTTGCGATAACCAGCCAGCGGATAAACGCTCTCCCCCATCCAGCTCGCTCAGGCGATCACTCACCTCCTCCGGAAACAGGGTGCGAGCCCAGAGCCGACGAGACAGAGAGGCCACGCTCTCGTCAGCACCCGCAGCCAGCCAGCGGGCCAACTCCCCCGCCACATCGGGGTAACAGACCGCACCCGGCGAGGCGCTGTCGAGCCAGGTACGCACCAGATTGGCATCGAGCACATCCATCAGGGTCGCCAGCCCCATCATCTCCAGAGTCTTGCCATTGGACAGCTGCTCGAACTGGCCGACAAGGGGCTTGACCAGCAGCTTCTTGCCAAGGGTGAGCGCCTCGGAAGCGAGCTCGAAACCCGCGTTGGAGATGACGCCGCGACAACCGGCCAGCACGGCGATAAATCCTTGCCGCGACGGCGGTTCGAAGCGCAGGTTGCGCCACTGGCTCGGGGTGCGAATGGCGGGATGAAAGCAGACGAAGCGCTGCTGACCAAAGCGCGACAACAGGGCTGCGATCGCCTCGCTCTGCTCGAACGGCAGATAGACCAGGATCTCGCCGTTATCCGGCGCGGCGGCGATGGGGTCGATCACCGGTGGTAGCAAGGGGTGGCCGAAGTGAAACCAGTGCAGCCCGAGCGGCTGATCCACTGGGGCAAAGTGGCGCATCAGCTGACGGCTGATCCCATTCTCCCCCCAGCGCGGGATGGGCCAGTTGAAGCTGGCCTGATGGCTGACGGTGAGGCTTGGCTTGCCATAGCGGCGGGCGGCGTGGGCGGTCAGCGGCTCAAAGTCGCTCACCACCAGATCGTATTCGCTGCAGTCGAGAGACCGCAGATCCCGCCAGAAGGTGAGCGGCGAGGCGGCTTGCAGGGTGCGCCACGGAGAAACTCGCCCCTCGTGACTGACAAAAGTGAGGCCGGGAAAGGCGCGGTAGGCGCCAAACTCCTCCATGTCGAAGTAGCAGTCGGCGGAGCGGCCGCTAAAGAGATAATCCACCTCGACCCCTGCCGTGCGCAGCGCCCGCGCCAGGGTGCGACTGCGACTGATGTGGCCGTTGCCGGTGCCCTGCACCCCGAACAGTATCCTCATGAGTGGCTCCAGCCGAGCGCCAGCACGGCGCAAGCGCCCCCCAGCAGAGCACCGGCTACCAGATCGCTCAGGTAGTGTACCCCGAGCAGCAACCGGGATGCCCCCACCAGTGCCGCCCAGCCAAACAGCAGGGGTGCCCAGAGCGGAAAACCGGTGGCCAGTATGGTGGCCATCAGAAAGGCTGCGGCGGTATGGCCGGAGGGAAGGCTGTAGCGATCGGAAGGGGTGATAAAGACCGGCAAACCGACTGGCCGTTGCCGTTTCAGGCTGTTTTTCAGCAGCAGATAGAGGGGCAGTTCGATGGCGAAGGCAAGCAGCGCCAGTCGAACCAGTTCACGCTCTGCCTCCCCCAGCCACCAGAGCAAGGCGGCCAGCACGGCGTAAAGCGGGCCATCACCGGTGCGGGAAATGAGACGACTCACCCTCGCCTGCTGCCGGTTGTAACCGTGAAGCAGGCAGACCCGGCACACCTGAAGGTCCCATTGCTGGATCTTGTTCATATCTCCTCCTTCCCTGAATTCTGCTTGCAGAGTAGGAAGGCGGGATGACAGGACGTTGAACAAGGGATAACAGATTTATGAAAAAAGGGCCTAATGGCCCTTTTAAATTTCGATGTTGCGGCAAAATCAGTGGTTGCCGCGCAAGCCGGTCTCCATCAGACGACAGTTGTGATCCGCCAGACGGGCCATGAAGTGCTCATCCACTTTCAGGCCAAACACCTGCTCGTAGAGATCTTTCATCACAAACGGCTGCCACATCATGCTGAGGAAGGAGATCTTCAACATCTCGGGGTCCAGATCGTCCCCCAGCTCGCCGTTGGACTTCATGGTTTCCAGCAGGGCATCAAACTGCGGCAGCTGACGCTCCAGCAGACGGCTCAGCACAAAATCCCGGCCCGGGCTCTTCTCGGTCGACAATGCACTGGAGATAGCCGAGGTCAACTCGCTGTTGGGCGACATCACCTGATAGTAGGTGTTGAGCAGCTCGTTCAAGCTGTGATTGCTGTGCTCATCTTGCCAGGCATGGTCGAGAGGCTCGGCGACATCACCCAGTACCGCCTTGTAAAGACCCTCTTTACTGCCGAAGTAGTAGTGGATCATCGCCAAGTTGGAGCCAGCCAGCTCCGCGATTTCGCGTGTAGTTACCTTGCTATAGGGAGTATTGAGAAAACGCTCACGGGCGGCAGCAAGCAACTTGTCACGAATGTCAGAACGTCCGACCGGACGACCAGGTCTACGTTTTTCCATTTAACACCTCAGATAATTCAGCCAATGCTGATAAGTCGATCTGGTTGTGCAGAGAATAGAGCACAGCAGGAATGACCAGATAATCGGTCATGGGCCGAATATGGGACAAGGAAATTTGCAATCCTTTACAATCCGATTAAATACGTCAGCAGATTGCCCCTGACCTTCCGTGTTGACACAGCATAAAAATCTCGATATTGGTAAAAGCGTTATCGACTGGAAGGAATAACAACGTCATGCGTATCGCCACCCCGCTACTACTAATCTCCCTAATCGCGTTAACTCGCGCGGGATCCTTGTAGCCGGGCTAAGGCATAGCCGGAATTTACAAAAACCCGTGCACCCTGCACGGGTTTTTTTATGCCGCCGCAGGATGCACGTTACCGAACTTAGGAAGAGGGGAGTCACATGTCAGATCGGGTCATCATATTCGACACCACCTTGCGTGATGGTGAGCAGGCCCTGGCGGCCAGTTTGACAGTCAAGGAGAAGCTGCAGATCGCCCAGGCACTGGAGCGACTCGGTGTCGACGTCATGGAGGTGGGCTTCCCAGTCTCCTCTCCCGGCGATTTTCAATCGGTGCAGACCATCGCCCGCCACATCAAAAACAGCCGGGTCTGCGCCCTCGCCCGCGCCTTGCCCAAGGATATCGACGCCGCCGGCGAAGCCTTGCGGGTCGCCGAGGCGTTTCGCATCCATACCTTTATCTCCACCTCCTCCATCCATGTGGAGAGCAAGCTGAAAAAGAGCTTCGAGGATGTGCTGGAGATGGGGATCGGCGCCATCAAGCACGCCCTGCGCTACACCGATGATGTGGAGTTCTCCTGCGAGGATGCGGGCCGCACGCCGATCGATAATCTCTGCCGCATGGTGGAGGCCGCCATCAAGGCGGGGGCCCGTACCATCAATATCCCCGATACCGTGGGCTACACGGTACCGACCGAGTTCTCCGGCATCATCCACACCCTGTTCAACCGGGTCCCCAATATCGACAAGGCGATCATCTCGGTCCACTGCCACGACGATCTGGGGCTCTCGGTGGCCAACTCCATCGGCGCGGTGCAAATGGGTGCCCGCCAGATCGAGTGCACCATCAACGGCATCGGCGAGCGGGCGGGCAACTGCTCGCTGGAAGAGGTGGCGATGATCCTCAAAACCCGCGCCGACCTGCTCGGGGTGCAAACCAATATCCGCCACAACGAAATTCATCGTACCAGCACGCTGGTCAGCCAGCTGTGCAATATGCCGGTGCAGCCCAACAAGGCGATCGTCGGGGCCAACGCCTTCTCCCACAGCTCCGGCATCCATCAGGATGGGGTGCTCAAGGCGAAAAATACCTACGAAATCATCACTCCCGAGAGCATTGGCCTGACCCAGAACAACCTCAACATGACCTCCCGCTCCGGCCGTCACGTTATCAAGCACCGGATGGAGTCCATGGGGTATGCCGAGAGCAGCTACGACCTCGACCACCTCTACGCCAAGTTCCTGACCCTGGCCGACAAGAAGGGGCAGGTGTTCGACTACGACCTCGAAGCGCTGGCCTTCTTCAGCCAGATCCACGAAGAGCCGGAGCACTTCAAGCTGGAGTACCTCGGGGTCCAGAGCGGCAGTTCGGTACTGGCCACCGCCTCGGTCAAATTGAAGGTGGGTCAGGATCTGATTTGCGAAGCGGCCACCGGCAACGGCCCGGTGGATGCGGTCTACCAGTGCATCAACCGCATCACCGGCTATGAGATCCGCATCGATAAATATGCCCTCAAGAGCAAGGGCGAAGGGGAAGATGCCCTCGGTCAGGTCGATATCGTCGCCGAGTACAAAGGGCGCAAATTCCACGGCATGGGGCTGGCTACCGACATCATCGAATCCTCGGCCCATGCCCTGCTCCATGTGATCAACAGCATCTGGCGCGCCGATCAGGTGGCCGAGCAGATGGAACGCAATAACAGCATCAAATCAGAAACCGTCTGAGCCGAACTCGATACCAAACAGACGGAATGGAATGACAGCATCAAATCGGAAACCGTCTGAGCAGGACTCGCAGCCACACAGACGGCATGGAATGACAACATCAGGACGGGGAACGTCTGAACCGGGAACCGCGCGCAGCGTCGGGAAAAACGGGCAGAGGGATCTCAAAGACAATATCAGGATGGAGAGTGTATGAGCAGTTATCGGATCGCAGTATTGCCGGGTGACGGCATTGGCCCGGAAGTGATGGCCGAGGCCGTCAAGGTGCTGGAAAAGGTGCAGGCCAGGTTCGGCTTTGCCTTCGAATATGATCGCCACGACGTGGGCGGCATCGCCATCGACAACCACGGCACCCCGCTGCCGCAGAGCACCATCGCTGGCTGTGAAGCGGCCGACGCCGTGCTGTTCGGCTCGGTGGGCGGCCCGAAATGGGAACATCTGCCCCCCAACGATCAGCCTGAGCGTGGCGCCCTGCTGCCCCTGCGCGCCCACTTCAAGCTGTTCTGCAACCTGCGTCCGGCCCGTATCTATACCGGTCTGGAACAGTTCTCCCCGCTGCGTGCCGACATCTCCGATCGCGGTTTTGACATCGCCTGCGTGCGCGAGCTGACCGGCGGCATCTACTTCGGTCAGCCCAAGGGGCGTGAAGGGGAAGGCCCCACCGAGAAGGCATTCGACACCGAGGTATACCATCGCTTCGAGATCGAGCGCATCGCCAAGATAGCCTTCGAATCCGCCCGCGTGCGCAAGGCCAAGGTCACCTCCATCGACAAGGCCAACGTGCTCGCCTCCTCCATTCTGTGGCGTGAGGTGGTGACGCAAGTTGCCAAGGATTATCCCGATGTCGAACTGAACCATATGTATATCGACAACGCCACTATGCAGCTCATCAAGGATCCGTCCCAGTTCGACGTGCTGCTCTGCTCCAACCTGTTCGGTGACATCCTCTCCGACGAGTGCGCCATGATCACCGGCTCCATGGGACTTCTCCCCTCCGCCAGCCTCAACGAATCGGGTTTCGGCCTGTTCGAACCGGCCGGTGGTTCGGCCCCGGATATCGCCGGCAAAGGGATTGCCAACCCCATCGCCCAGATCCTCTCCGCCGCCCTGATGCTGCGCTACAGCCTGGGTCAAGAGGCTGCCGCCCAGGCCATTGAGCAGGCCGTGGCCCAGACCCTGGCCGAGGGTTACTTCACCGCCGACCTGCATCAGGCCAGCGCCCGCCATCCGGTGCAGAGCACGTCCGAGATGGGTAGCCAGATCGCCGCCCGGATCTGAGCCGCATAACAGAGAACAAGGAAGAGAGAAGCAATGGCCAAGACCCTCTATCAGAAAGTATTCGACGCCCACGTGGTACGGGAAGTGGAAGGGGAGACCCCCCTCATCTACATCGACCGCCATCTGGTGCATGAAGTGACCAGCCCGCAGGCATTCGACGGCCTGCGCGCCATGAATCGCCAGCTGCGCCGCCCGGATCTGACTTGGGCTACCATGGATCACAACGTCTCCACCACCACCAAGGACATCGCCGCCTCCGGCGAGATGGCCCGCATCCAGATGGAGACGCTGGCCGACAACTGTAAAGAGTTCGGGGTTCGCCTCTACGATCTCAACCACAAATATCAGGGGATCGTCCATGTGATGGGCCCCGAGCTCGGCATTACCCTGCCCGGCACTACCATCGTCTGCGGTGACTCCCACACTGCCACCCACGGCGCCTTCGGCTCGCTGGCGTTCGGCATCGGCACCTCCGAGGTGGAGCATGTGATGGCCACCCAGACCCTGAAACAGGGCCGCGCCAAGACCATGCGCATTTCGGTTAACGGCAAACTGGCCGAGGGCATCAGCGCCAAGGACGTGGTGCTGGCCATTATAGGCCGGGTCGGCCACGCCGGCGGTACCGGCTATGTGGTGGAATTCGCTGGCGAGGCCATCGAAGGCCTCACCATGGAAGGGCGGATGACGGTGTGCAACATGGCCATCGAGCTTGGCGCCAAGGCCGGCATGATCGCCCCCGACCAGACCACCATCGACTACATCCGTGGCAAGGAGTTCGCTCCCAAGGGCGAGGCGCTGGAACAGGCCATCGCCTACTGGCAGAGCCTCAAGAGCGACGAAGGTGCCCACTTCGATGCCGAGGTAGTGCTCGACGCCGCCGACATCGCCCCGCAGGTCACCTGGGGCACCAATCCGGGTCAGGTGATCGCCGTCAATGAACCCATTCCGGCGCCGGAATCCTTCAGCGACCTGATGGAGCAGCAATCCGCCCGCAAGGCACTCGCCTACATGGATCTGCAGCCTGGTCAGAAGCTCTCCGACGTCGCCATCGACAAGGTGTTTATCGGATCGTGCACCAACAGCCGCATCGAGGATCTGCGTGCTGCCGCCGCCATCGCCCGCGGTCGCAAGGTGGCCGCTGGCGTGCAGGCGCTGGTGGTGCCTGGCTCCGAGCAGGTGAAGGCACAAGCCGAAGCCGAGGGGCTCGACAAGATCTTCATCGAGGCCGGTTTTGAGTGGCGCCTGCCCGGCTGCTCCATGTGTCTGGCAATGAACAACGACCGGCTGCAACCGGGGGAGCGCTGCGCCTCCACCAGCAACCGCAACTTCGAAGGACGTCAGGGCCGCGCCGGCCGCACCCATCTGGTGAGCCCGGCCATGGCCGCCGCCGCCGCCGTCACCGGCCGCTTCGCCGACATTCGTGCACTGTAAGAGGAACCAATGATGACAGGATTCAAACAGCATAAAGGGATCGTCGTCCCCCTCGACAGCGCCAACGTCGACACCGACGCCATCATTCCCAAACAGTTTTTGCAAAAAGTAAACCGCATCGGTTTTGGCAAGCACCTGTTCCACGACTGGCGCTTCCTGGACGATGCCGGCCAGCAGCCCAACCCCGAGTTCGTGCTCAACCAACCGCAATTCGCCGGTGCCAGCATTCTGCTGGCCCGCGAGAACTTCGGCTGCGGCTCGAGCCGCGAGCACGCCCCTTGGGCGCTGGCGGACTACGGCTTCAAAACCATCATTGCCCCGAGCTTTGCCGACATTTTCTACGGCAACGCCATCAACAACGGCATGGTGCCGGTACGCCTGAAGGAGGAGGAGGTCGATGCCCTGTTCCAGCTGGTGGCCGCCAAGCCGGGCATCGAGATCGAGGTGGATCTGGAGGCCAATCAGGTGCGCGCCGGTGAGCTCAGCTTCGGTTTCGAGATCGACGAGTTCCGCCGTTACTGCCTGCTCAACGGGTTGGATGCCATCGGTCTGACCCTGCAGCACGAGGCCGCCATCAGCGCCTTTGAGGCGAAGCAACCGAGCTGGATTTAACACGCCAGTTGCAAAAAAACGAGTAGAATCAACAGGGAGCTTCGCCTCCCTGTTTTACTGTCCGCTACGCTTCCCACTTTGGGCCACCGGAACTGGTCCGCGTTACAGGAAAGGATGATGAAGAGACCGACAGCAATTCCTCTGCTCTGTGCCCTGCTGCTTGCCCTGCCTGCGGGGGCCAGCCAAACCGGCTTCAGCAACAGCCTCGGCCAGATCAACGTCGGCTGGCTGGATAGCGAAGGCAAGCCACAGCAGCTCACCTACCGGCTCGAACAGGGCAAGCTGCCGCCCCTCATTGCCTACCGTCCAGCCAGGATGCAGGAAGAGATATTGCAGGTGTTGCTGCGAGAGGTGCGCCAGAACTACCCCGAGGTGCAGTTCACCCTCGCCCGGCCCTCGCTGGAGCTGCATCTGAAAAGCCGCAACCAGGACAAAGCGCGCGAGGCGATGGCCTGGCTGGAGTCACAACGCAGCAAGGCTGAGCAAGAGTGGCTGGACCAACACTATTTTCAGTACTTTACCCCGCCGGACGGCAAGCTTGCCGTCAAGCAGGATCATGTGCGCATCGCCCTGGAGAGCCGTGCCAGCCTGGCCCCGCTGGCAGAACAGCTCAAACAGCAAGGGAACAGCGAACCGGAAGCTAGGCAAAAGACCGTGGCCCATATGCTCACCTTTATCCAGAGCATCCCCTACCAACAACTCGATAGCCTGAACGGCCGGCAGGGCAAGGGGTTTCTCACTCCCCGCCAGGTACTGGAACAGAACCGCGGCGATTGCGACAGCAAGGTGACTCTGATGGCCGCCATGCTGGCCCAGCTCTTTCCCGAGCTGAAACAGGCGATGGTGTTCGTCCCGGGCCATGCCCTGCTGGCCGTTGATCTGCCCGCCAAGCCGGGGGATGCAACCCTCAACTGGCAGGGGCAAAACTACCTGCTGCTCGAACCCACAGGCCCCGCCACCTTGCCTGCGGGGCAAATAGCATCGACCAGCAAAACGCTGGTCGATAGCAAGCAGTTGAGCGTGCAGCCGGTTCAGGAGAAAGGGTAATCCCCTCCCTCTGCCGATGGGGAGAGAGGATTAACCCTGAGGCAGAAACTCTACCGCCAGCAGCAACCCGCTCTCCTCCTCCAGTACCCGTATAATACGCGCATGTGCTTCAAAGGGGGGCAACAGGTTGTTGTTGGTGGCAAGACTGATCCGGATGGGCTGATTGATGTCGAGCTGGTGTTCAGAGACCGCAATCCCCATGCCGTTGGCACTGAGATCCCGGCAGATCCCCTCCAGCTCCAGCTGCTGCTGATAGACGGTGACCGGAGCATTGATGACCATGCGCGCAAAGGCACGCCTTTCCTTGGTATTGGTAAGCACGCAAACATCCTCTGTTGGGTGGGCGTCATCTCATGGGTATTGCACAATTGTGCTGGTCTACCCAAAAGAACGTTAATACAATGCGGTTCGTTTCTCAAACGGGGTGCGGTTTACCGCTGAGATTATACCCGTGTACCTGATCCAGATAATGCTGGCGGAGGAATTTGAGGCATGGCGCTCATTTTTTGCGCCCTCACCCGCTGGCACCTCGTTATTAACAAGTAATAGGGAGTGCCACCCATGAAGACCCTGCTGCTGGTCACCACCGGCCTGCTGTCGGCCAATGTGTTCGCCGCCGATACTCTCACCGTCTACACCTACAGCTCCTTCACTGCCGAGTGGGGACCCGGGCCCAAGATCAAACAGGCCTTCGAGAAAGAGTGCGGCTGCACCCTCAATCTGGTTCCCCTCGAAGATGGGGTAGCCATCCTCAACCGGTTGCGGCTGGAGGGCAACCACAGCAAGGCCGATCTGGTACTGGGGCTCGACGATGCCCTCATCAGCGAAGCCAAGCAGAGCGGCCTGTTCGCCCCCCATCCCGCCAAGCTGGATGGCATCAAGGTGCCAGGTGGCTGGCAGGACGACACCTTTGTCCCCTACGACTGTGGCTACTTCGCCTTCGTCTACGACAAGAGCCAGCTCAAGACCCCGCCCAAAAGCCTGAAAGAGCTGGTGGAGCGCCCCGATCTCAAGGTGATCTATCAGGATCCCCGTACCTCCACCCCGGGGCAGGGGTTGATGCTGTGGATGAAGTCTGTCTACGGCGACAAGGCGCCTGCAGCCTGGGCCGAGCTTGCCAAGAAGACGGTCACCGTCACCAAGGGCTGGTCAGAGGCCTATGGCATGTTCCTCGATGGCGAAGCGGACATGGTGCTCTCCTACACCACCTCTCCGGCCTATCACCTGATAGCCGAGAACAAGCCCCAGTATCAGGCTGCGGCGTTTGAGGAGGGTCACTACCGTCAGGTAGAAGTGGCTGCCAAGCTGAAGAGCGCCAAACAGGAGAAGCTGGCTGACCAGTTCCTGCAATTTATGGTGAGCCCCGCCTTCCAGCAGGAAATCCCGACCGGCAACTGGATGTATCCGGTGATCGACACGCCGCTACCCAAGGGCTTCGAGCAGATGATCACCGTAGCCAAGCCGCTCGCCTTCAGCAGCGATGAGGTGGCAGCCAATCGCAAAGGATGGATCCGCGAGTGGCTGCAAGCCGTCACCCAGTGAGCCTTCATCTGAAACCACAGGCTCGTCCCCTCTGGTGGTTGCCGGGCAGTGCAGCCACCCTGTTGATCCTGCTGTTATCCCTCGGGCCGCTGGTGGCACTGTTGTGGCAGGCCGGTTCGCTGGCCCCGCGCACTTTGCTGGCAGACCCCTATCTGCGCCATGTGCTGGGCTTCAGTCTGGGGCAGGCACTGCTCTCCACCCTGCTGAGCCTGGGGCTCGCCATTCCGATGGCTCGCGCGCTGGCACGGCGGCGCTTCATTGGCCGAACCCTGCTGATCAAGTTGTTTGGCCTCTCGCTGGTACTACCGGTCATCATCGCCATCTTCGGTATCGTGGCGGTACACGGCAAACAGGGGTGGCTACCGCAACTGCTACGGTCACTGGGGCTGGATCCCGGCAACTACCTCTACGGCCTGTTCGGCATCCTGCTGGCCCACGTCTTCTTCAACATGCCGCTGGCGGCCCGCCTGATGCTGCAGAGCATAGAGAGCATCCCCGAATCGAGCTGGCGCCTCGCCAGCCAGCTCGGCATGCGCTCATCCCATATCTTCCGGCTGCTGGAGTGGCCACTGATCCGCGGCATATTGCCCGGGCTGGCCAGCCTTATCTTCATGCTCTGCTTCACCAGCTTCACTACCGTGCTGGCGCTGGGCGGCGGCCCCAAATCGACCACACTGGAGGTAGCCGTCTATCAGGCGCTACGCTTTGACTTCGATCTCGCCACCGCGGGCGGACTGGCGCTGGTGCAGCTGATCCTGACCGCCGCCCTGCTCGCCCTGCAGCACAAGTTGCAGAGTACCCCGGCCAGCAGGGTAACCCCACGTCGCCCCTGCCTGCGGCCAGATCGCCATCAGCCGGGCACGGCTGTGGTGGATCTCTTCTCGCTCTGTATCGGCCTCGCCATCTTTCTGCCACCGTTGCTGGCTATCGTGGTGGCTGGCCTTCACCCCGGCCTGCTGACAGCACTCACCTCCATCAAGCTGTGGCAAGCAAGTGGCCAGTCGCTGCTGATTGCGCTGGCTGCCGGTACCTTGGCGACCCTGCTCGGTGGCGCACTGCTGCTCACTAGCCGTCATCTGCGGATACGGGCTCGCAAGCGACGGGCTGCCGCTCTGTGGGAGGCCAGCGGTTCGGTGATCCTGATGATCCCGGCCGTAGTGCTCTCTACCGGTCTATTTATCTTGTTTATGCCGTTCGCCGATGTGTTCGCCCTCGGCCCCTGGCTGGTGGTGCTGGTCAACGCCCTGATGGCGCTACCTTATGTGCTGCGCACCCTCTCCGCTCCCATGCAGCTGGTGGTGCGTCAGTATGACCGGCTGGCGGACAGTCTGGGGGTACGCGGCCTGCATCGCCTGCGGCTGGTGGAGTGGCCGCTGCTGCGCCGTCCGTTGGCGCTGGCGATGGCACTGTCGATGATCCTCTCATTGGGGGATCTTGGCGCCATCGCCATGTTTGGCAGTCAGGAGCTCACCACTCTGCCCTGGCTGCTCTACCAGCAGCTCGGCAGTTACCGGCTGACCGAGGCGGCCGCCACCGCCCTGCTGCTGCTGACACTCTGTTTATCCCTGTTCTGGCTGGTTGAACGGGGACTTGGAGGAAAACATGCTGAACATTGATACGCTGGTAACCAGCTACCCCGACTGGCGCGTCAGCTTCAGCGCGAAGCTGACCAAGGGGGAGATCACAGCGCTGATTGGCCCAAGCGGCGCAGGCAAGTCGACCCTGCTCGGGATGATCGCCGGTTTCGTGCCGGTGGAGTCAGGCCGTCTCAGCTTCGATGGCGAAGATTTGCTGCCGCTGGGCCCGGCCGAGCGACCAGTCACCACCCTGTTTCAGGATCACAACCTGTTCCTGCACCTGTCGGTGTTCGACAACATCGCCATCGGCCTTCACCCGGGTCTGCGCCTGAGTGCCGCCCAGCGGGCACAAGTGATCGATGCCGCCACGCGGGTTGGCCTCGGCGAGATGCTAAGCCGCCTGCCGGAGCAGCTCTCCGGCGGCCAGCAGCAGCGGGTCGGGCTGGCCCGTGCGCTGGTGCGGGGCAAACCGCTGCTGCTGCTGGATGAACCCTTCTCGGCCCTCGATCCCGCCCTGCGTCGGGAGATGCTGACGGAAGTGGCCCGCCTCGCCTGCGAGCAGGGCATTACCGTACTGATGGTCTCTCACAATCCGGAAGATGCCCAGCTGATTGCCGATCAGGTGCTGTTTGTCGACGAGGGGCGCATCGCCCTGCAGGGAAAGCCGGATATTCTGCAAAACAGCAACCACCCGGGGCTGCTGCGCTATCTGGGTCAATAGCCCTTGGCCCAAGACTGCGCCGGGATCAAAAAGGGGAAGCCGATTGGCTTCCCCTTTTAATGCAAACATATCGGATGAAATCAGAGGTTCTCCTCGGCAAAGGAGGCCAACCGGCTGCGCACCACCCCGTTGAGGAAGATGTTGGCACTGCCGTCGAAATCCTTGAAACGCTCGACGATGTAGGTGAGACCCGAGGTCACCGGGCTCAGGTAGTTGGAGTCGATTTGGGCCAGGTTGCCAGAGCAGACGATCTTGGTGCCCTCCCCGCAACGGGTAATGATGGTCTTGATCTGGGAAGCCGTCAGGTTCTGGCACTCATCCAGTAGCACAAAGGTGTTCTGGATGCTGCGCCCGCGCATGAAGTTGACCGATTTGAACTGGATATTGGCCTTCTCCATGATGTAACTGAGCGAGCCACTCATGTTCTCGTCCTGCTTGTGCAGCACCTCCAGAGTATCGGTTACCGCCGCCAGCCAGGGCATCATCTTCTCCTCCTCTGTACCGGGCAGGAAGCCGATGCTTTCGGCAATTTCCGGGGTATTTCGAGTGACGATCACCTTCTCGTAAATGCCCTTCTCAATCACCAGCTCCAAAGCCGCCGCCATGGCCAGCAAGGTCTTGCCGCAACCCGCCGGGCCAGTCAGGATCACCAGATCGATGTGCGGATCCAGCAGAGCATCCAGCGCCATCCCCTGATAGACGTTCTTGGGATGTACACCCCACGCCTTGCGGGACATCAGCCGCTCGCGCCCCAGATCCTTGATGCGGATCTTGTTGCCATCATGGCTGAGCACCCGGGCGGCGAAGAAATTCTCTTCATCCACCAGATACTGGTTTACGTGAACCCCTTCCAGCAGATTGGCATCGATCACATGGATGGTGTCGCGGCCATGGGTCTCGCTCTCGCACTCCCCAACCCGCTCCCAGAAGCTGCCGGGCACCACCTGAAAGCCCTTGGCCAGCAGGCGGATATCATCGATCAACTGGTCACTACGGTAATCTTCAACGTGAGCAAGCCCGGCCCCTTTGGCTTTGAGGCGCATGTTGATGTCTTTGGTGACCAGCACCACCTGACGCTTCAACTCGTGCTTTTGCAGATAGAGGGCCGCGTTGATGATACGGTTGTCGGCCTCCTTGTCGGTAAACACCTCGGCATCCTGCGGCAGATGGTGATCGCTGAAGATGCAGATATTGCCGCTCGCTTCGCCAGCCAGCGGCACGCCCTGGGTGATCTGATCCGGGGTTGCATCGCGGAAGACATCTTCCAGCGCACGAATGGCCACCCGCGCGTCGCGGCTGACATCCTTGTTGCGATCCTTGATGTTATCGAGCTCTTCCAGCACCGTCATGGGGATGAGCACGTCGTGCTCTTTGAAGGAGTAGATAGCGAGGGGTTCGTGAAGCAGAACGTTGGTATCCAGGATAAACAGCTTTCGGTCCGTATTGTCCATAAGCATCCTCCTTGGCACTGAAGGGCCACGTGTGTGAATCTCAGATGTCATTGAAACCACACGGCCGTGACAGTTTTATTACCCTCAACGCTACGCCCGATTTTACTATCGCGCAACAAATCACTTGGCCGCCTAATTTGATTGCGCATAAAAACAGCAATACAAAGACCGGCACTGTGGCCGGTCTTTTTTCTATCGTTCAACTACTTGAGCATGTTTGTCAGCCGCACTTGGAGTCGCCACAGTTGAGGCAGGTCATGCAGCCATCCTTCAGCACCAGCGCCTTGGTGTGGCACTTGTAGCAGAGCGCGGCATTGGCCGGGAAACCACTGCCAGTCTGTTGCTCTTCAGCCTCCTGAGCCGCCTTCAACTCGGCCTGCTTCTCGGCCAGAAACGCCTGCTGATGCTCGTCCAACCCCGGCGCCTTGAGCATGCCTATCTCGGTGAGATGGCTCTCGATCACGTTGCCAATTTCGGCGATCAGCGATGGAACGTACTTGCCCTTGTTCCAGTATCCGCCCTTGGGATCAAACACCGAGCGCAGCTCCTCCACCAGGAAAGTGACATCCCCACCCTTGCGGAATACGGCGGAGATAATGCGGGTCAGCGCCACGATCCACTGGTAGTGTTCCAGGCTCTTTGAGTTGATGAAGATCTCGAACGGACGGCGGGTTTCGTGCACCGTGCCCTCGTTGAGAATGATGTCGTTGATGGTGATGAACAGCGAGTGCTCGGAGACATGTTCCGGCGTCTTCAGCTTGTAGGTGGTGCCCATCAGTCGCTCCGGACGCAACACGGTTTCGTGCATGTGCACCACGTCATCCTGCGGGGCCAGCTCTTCTTGCGGCTCATCCTTGGTACGCACCTTGTAGGCGACGATTTTCTTGTCGATCTTCTTGACCATAATGTCGTTCTCAGAATTTACCGTAATAGCCTTCTTTCAAGGCGTCGTAGAGGTTGGCGGCAGTGTGCAGCTCACCATCGTATTCAATCTCTTCGTTCCCCTTGACGGAGATGACGGAGCCATCCTCCAGGGTGAAATCGTACAGGGTGTTCTCCAGATCCTTCTCCTTCACCAGCACGCCCTGGAAGGCCTCCGGATTGAAGCGGAAGGTGGTGCAGCCCTTGAGGCCGGAGTCCGAGGCATAGATGTAGATGTCCTTGAACTGCTCGAACGGGAAATCAGTCGGCACGTTGGCAGTCTTGGAGATGGAGGAGTCGATCCAGCGCTGGGCCGCCGCCTGAATGTCCACATGTTGCGCCGGGGTGATGTCATCAGCAGTAATGAAGTAGTCCGGCAGACGACTCGCCTCATCATCGGCATAGGGCATGGCGGATGGATTCACCAGCTCGCGATAGGCCAGCAGCTCGAAGGAGTAGACATCCACGCTCTCCTTGCTCTTCTTGCCCGGCTTGATGACGTTGCGGCTGTAGTGGTGAGCAAAGCTCGGCTCGATGCCGTTGCTGGCGTTGTTGGCCAGTGACAGCGAGATGGTGCCGGTAGGCGCAATACTGCTGTGGTGAGTGAAACGCCCACCCACTTCGGCCAGCTCGGCGACCAGCGCAGGATCCACTTCGGCAACCTGCTGCATATAGCGGCTATAACGCGCATGCAGCACCTTGCCCTTCACCTTGTCACCCACCTTGATGCCATCAGCCGCCATTTCCGGGCGCAGACGCAGCATCTTGCCAGTCACTTCAAACTCCTGCTCCATGATGGGGGCAGAGCCTTTCTCCTTGGCCAGACGCAGGGACTCCTGCCAGCCGGTCATCGCCAGCTCCTGGGATACCTGCTCGGTAAAAGCGACGGACGCGGCAGAACCGTACTTGATCTGCAGCATGGTCAGGGTCGAACCAAGTCCCAGGAAACCCATGCCGTGACGGCGCTTGGCTGTAATCTCCTCGCGCTGCTTGGCCAGCGGCAGCTGGTTGATCTCCACCACGTTGTCGAGCATGCGGGTGAAGATGGCCACCACCTTGCGAAACGCCTGCCAATCGAACGCCGCGTTTTCAGTAAACGGGTCGCGCACAAACTTGGTCAGATTGACCGAACCCAGCAGACAGGCACCGTAAGGCGGTAACGGCTGCTCGCCACAGGGGTTGGTCGCGCGGATCTCTTCACAGAACCAGTTGTTGTTCATCTGGTTGACCTTGTCGATCAGGATGAAACCGGGCTCTGCATAGTCATAGGTGGAGGTCATGATGACATTCCACAGCTTGCGGGCTGGCAGGGTCTTGTAGACCTTGCAGGCGACCTGCCCCAACTCGTTAAAGACAACCCCCTCCTTGTTGGGCCAGTCGGCCCAGAGCACCTGAGCGGGATCGTCCAGCGCAATACCATCCTGCTCCACCTCTTTGGCAGTGTAGGGGAAGATCAGCGACCAGGGGGCATCCTCTTTCACCGCCTTGACGAAATCTTCGGTGATAAGCAGGGAGAGGTTGAACTGACGCAGGCGGCCATCTTCACGCTTGGCCTGAATAAACTCGATCACATCGGGATGGCGGATATCCATGGTGCCCATCTGGGCGCCGCGACGGCCACCGGCTGACGAGACGGTGAAACACATCTTGTCATAGATATCCATGAAGGAGAGCGGGCCGGAGGTGTAGGCACCGGCACCGGAGACAAAGGCACCGCGCGGGCGCAGGGTCGAGAAGTCATAGCCGATGCCGCAACCAGCTTTCAGGGTCAGGCCAGCCTCGTGCACCTTGCTGAGGATATCGTCCATCGAATCTTCGATGGTGCCGGAAACAGTGCAGTTGATGGTTGAAGTCGCGGGCTTGTGCTCAAAAGCCCCGGCGTTGGAGGTGATGCGGCCCGCCGGAATGGCCCCATTGCGCAGCGCCCACAGGAACGGCTCATACCAGGCCTCAGGTTCCAGCTCCTGCTCTGCCAACGCACGGGCTACCCGCTGGTAGGTCTCATCGATAGAGCTGTCGATGGGAGTGCCATCCTTGCTCTTGAGGCGATACTTGCTATCCCAGATCTCGAGGGACGTTTCCTGCATGGGGATAAGGCGGGAGCCAAGCTCACTCTCCAGCACCGGGTTCGATTTAGCCATTTTCAATCAACCTTATGTGAATGCATCAACATCATGACAACAGCAAAAAACACAACAAATAGTGCCATCTAAAATTAATAACACAACATATAGTGCACCTGACGCCATGAAGGCGCCGATTCTAAACTAAAAAAATGCCCCGGCCAGCAGATTTCTGGGCCGAGGCACTTAACTGATTAATTTGCTGAGAGATTTAACACTCAGAGATAGATCAGGGCTTCTTGACGTAAACAGTCGGCGTTTCACCTGCCATATTCAGATAGAACTCGTAGACGCCATCGGCATCCGGTGAGAACTTCATGTCCTCATACTTGGAGCAGGGGTTGACCGGCACAGCCTCACCACCCAATACGGCAACACCGTCACTCGGGCTCTTGTAGCCAAAGTTGGTGCCACAGCTCCAGCCTGAATCAGCAAACTTGAACTTGTAGGGGGCCCACTCTTTCTTGAGGGTGCCTTTAGCCATATAGAGCTTGTCGGCCACCTTGACTACCTTGCTTTCATCAGTCGCCATCCAGTCGTTCATCTCCCCGCGCAGGTAGATGGACTTGCCACCGAAGTCGCTGTTGTCTGCCCCAGTCTGCTCTGCGCCGCCATTGGATGCACAACCGCCTAATACCAGGGTTCCCGCCGCCAGCATCATCGTTACTGTTCTTTTGAACATGAGTCTATTCCTTAAATTATTGTGATTCCTTGGTCCATCAATATGGACTGAAGAATTAAACCAGAGGAGGCATCACAAGAAAGGTAGAGGCATCACATTCTGTGTTTTTTATATCCAACCCATTGAACCAGCAGGCAAATATTGAACAGACAAAGAGACCCCTTTGGGGCCTTATGTGCCCGTTCCAAGGCGCGCCCATTGAATGACAATAAGGGAAAAGCTTAATAATCAGGCGGTTTTCTGAATTTCAGGCAATAAAAAACCCCGCTCGATGAGCGGGGTTTCTTGTATTGGGTGCCTGGCAGTGTCCTACTCTCGCATGGCG